>JBFIYQ010000115.1:0-7951 GCA_041605275.1 Gammaproteobacteria bacterium | reverse complement strand
GGGCAGCCAGATTTACGAGAACCTGGTCTCCGGCGCCATCGACGCCACCGAGTGGGTGGGCCCCTGGAACGACAGCTTCATGAAGTTCTACGAGGCTGCCAAATACTATTACTACCCCGGGTTCCACGAGCCGGGCTCGGCGTTGTCCCTTGGCATCAATAAGAAGTTCTGGGACGGATTGTCGAAATCCGATCAGCTCACCCTCGAGGCCGCCGCGCTGATGGAAAATGACATCATGATGGCGGAATACAACGCCAAGAACGGCGAGTCGCTGGCGAAGCTGCTCAAGGAGCAGGGCGTGCAGCTGCGGCGCTTCAACGACGACATCTACGATGCCTTTGGCGACGCTGCGGCGGAGGTGTTCGAAGAGGTTCGCTCTCACAGCGAGCTGGCGAGGAAGATCCACGACAGCTTCGCCAGGTCCCGTCAGGACGTCGGCGCCTGGGCCAAGATCGCCGACCAGGCGTACGTCGAGCAGCGCAACCGCGTGCTCAAGATCTAGCTGGATCTCGAGTTTACAGACCGAAACCGGAAAGGCGGAGGCTTTAAGGCTCCGCCCTTCGGCTCGAACGGGCGTCGATGTCGAACGTACGGCGCCAGAACCGGATAAAAATCGAGAAAAAGTCGGACCCTGAATAGAGGTTCGGACCAACCGGAACGCTGAGCCTGGATCATGAGTGATGACCCCCACGGAAGCGGTTGATCCATCCACCGAGCCGACCGCCGGAGGAACTGCGGGCACGTCCGGGGGCGGACCGGGTGCGCTCGCCGCACGCGCTTTCGCCGGCGCCATCGTTGCGCTGACGCTGGTCTTTCTGCTCAACAATCATCTGACCTACTGGAATGGGTGGCCCGGTGTTCCCGCGTTGCTCTCCCATCTCGGCTGGAGCTCGGTGCAGCCGTTGTCGCCAATGGGAGGCGGCGCCGTCGCGCTGGGATGGCTGCAGTTCCTGAGCTATCCCGCCGCGGTTGTCGCGGTCATTGCACTGGTGATGCTTACTCCGGGCCGCGCACTCCGCGCCGACGCGGATGTGCTGTCGGCGCTGGCGGCCTACATCGTTCGCGCGGCTTTCTGGGCTGTGCTCATCGTCGGCATCGCCGACGTCGCCATCTCATTTCTTCGGGTCGAAGGATTTCTGGAAGCCTGGGTCGGAGCCGAGCTGACTACTCAGCTGGGGCGCCCCAGCTTCCGCGGCACCTACGTCCACTGGCCGCTGATCCTGGTGAGTCTCGTGGTGGCCTTTTTTGTTCGCGGTTTAGGTTTCACCTGGCTCGCGTTGCTGGTGGTGGTAGCTGAGTTCCAGATTGTTATCTCCCGTTTCGTTTTTTCTTACGAGCAGGGATTCATGGGCGACCTGGTGCGATTCTGGTACGCGGCCCTGTTCCTGTTCGCCAGCGCCTATGCGCTCATAGACGACGGCCACGTGCGCGTGGACGTGCTCTACGCGCATTTCAGCACTAAGGGCAAAGCCTGGACAAACGCCGTGGGCTCGGTGCTGCTGGGGATTCCGCTTTGCTGGGTGATCCTGACCCAGGGCATGTGGACCAAGGGCAGCAGTCTCAACAGCCCGCTGCTGAGCTTTGAAATTTCCCAAAGCGGCTTTGGCATGTACACCAAATACATGATGGCGGGGTTCCTGGTGATCTTCGCCCTGACCATGACGATTCAGTTTGCGAGCTATTTCTTGGACGCGGTCGCTGACCTGCGTGAAGAGCCCGGTCACAAAGAAGGACACGGAGATGTGGGACTGGTGTTGCATCGCTGATGCAATAAGCCAACGCCTTCAGTAACCACGCATGGAACTTTTCTTTCTCGCGGTCCTGATCCTGCTGATGGTGGCGGCGCTGACATCGGGCTTTCCGGTGGCCTTCGCTCTGCCGGGCTCGGCCATCGGCGCCATTGGCCTGGCGGCCCTTTGCGGCTGGCTGTTTGCGAACGACCCCAGCGCCTATTTCGCCCAGGGCGGTCCGATAGAATGGCTGAGCGCGGGCGTCACCAACTTCCGCAGTCTCTATTGGGACGTGGAGCGCGACACGCTGATCGCGATCCCGCTGTTCGTGTTCATGGGGATCATGCTTCAGCGCTCGAAGGTGGCCGAGGATCTTCTGGTGACCATGGCGCAGCTCTTCGGCCCCATTCCGGGCGGACTCGGAATCTCGGTGGTGTTCGTGGGCGCGCTGCTTGCGGCGACAACCGGAATCGTCGGCGCCACCGTCATCGCCATGGGACTCATTTCCCTGCCGGCCATGTTGCGCAACAACTACTCCAAGCCGCTGGCTACCGGCACTATCTGCGCCTCGGGCACCCTAGGACAGATCATTCCGCCTTCCATCGTGCTCATTATTCTCGCCGACCAGCTGGCCAGCGCCGCCGACCAGGCGAGCACCGCGCGCAAAGCGGACTACAAGGCGGCCACCGGCGAATTCTCAATGCCGTCTGAGTTCGACATCGTCTCCGCAAGTGCCGGCGACATGTTCATGGGCGCGTTCATCCCGGGGCTGGTGCTGGTAGGCATCTACATGCTCTACATCCTGGTGACCGCCATACTGCGACCCAAGACCGCGCCGCCGGTGCCTTACGACGGGAAATACGACCGCCAGTTTGCGGTCAGCGTTTTTCTCGCCCTGGTGCCGCCGCTAACACTCATTTTTGCGGTGCTCGGATCCATCGTGCTGGGCATCGCCACCGTCAACCAGGCGGGCGCCATCGGCGCCATCGGCGCCATGATCATGGCCGGCTACCGGCTTTCCGCCGGCAAGCGTCACGCCTACACGCCGGCGGCGCTGGCGGTGGTGTCCATCGTGCTGATCTTCGTCGTGCTCGGCTTCTTCGATATCAACGTCAAGAACGTGCGCGGCACCAAGGACGCCATCGGCATCGCCCTTGCCGCCGTCGCCGTGACCGGACTGTTGATCGCCGTGGTCTGGAGCGGCTGGCGCGCCTACAAGATCGAAGACACCTTAAACGGCGTAATGCTGGAAACTGCCAAAACCACGTCGATGGTGTTCATTATCCTCATCGGCGCCGCCATGCTGACCTCGGCGTTTCGTGGTTTCGGCGGCGAGGAGCTGGTGAAACATTTTCTTACCGGCTTACCCGGCGGGTTCTGGACCCAGTTCATCGTCGTCATGCTGGTGATTTTCCTGCTCGGTTTCTTTCTCGACTTCATCGAGATCGCGGTGGTGGTGGTGCCCATCGTTGCGCCGATTCTGTTGATGGATCCGGCGGCGAATATCACCGCAGTGTGGCTGGGCGTGATGGTGGGACTTAACATTCAGACTTCGTTTCTCACCCCGCCCTTCGGCTTCGCCTTGTTTTATCTTCGCGGCGTGGCGCCCCCGGACGTGAGGACGCTGCAGATTTATCGCGGCGCGGCGGCCTTCATTTTGCTGCAGCTTTTCGGTCTCGCCGTTGCGGGCACTTTCCCGAGCCTGGTGAATTATCTGCCGAACCGCGTTTACCTCACTTCGGAGACGGCGCCGCCGCCGCAGAATCCCAGGCTCCAGGAGTGTCTGGACGGTTTTCTCTTCGAGTATTACGACGAAAACGGCGACAAGCTTCGCGCCGCCGTCGACAAGATGCGCGGCGTGGATTTGAGCTATCTGCCCGAAGCGACGCGAGCTGAGCTTGCGGAAAGCTACGACAAGGTGCTGGCGACCTTCGGTCTGGTGGAGGAAGTGCGTAAAGCGGAAGCGGCCGTCAACAAATACAAGCCCGAATACCGTCCCGTGCACTTCGAGGTTCGTTCAATCCAGTCGAGAATGAGAAAGATCGACGATGACTTAGAAGAGCTCGAAAAGGAGCGCGTGCGCCTCATCCGCAGCGAGGAGCCGCCCGAAGATCGCATCGAGGCGCTGAAAGAGAAAATCGAGGCGCTGAAGCAGGACAAAGTTGCGCTTTTCGAGAGTGTTCCCAAGGACTGGGAAAAGAAGCGCGGCGATTACACCGAGCTGGCCAACGCCGAAAAGCGCGCCCGCACCGCTTACCGCCGCAACGTCGATACGGCCTACGAGCCCGTAAACAAAATCTTGACCCAGCTTGCGCAGGCGCAGGATCTCGCCGCGGCGGATTCTCAAATCAACGGCCTCCAAGCCGTTATCGAAGATCAAACACCGGAGCAGGCCACGGAAGCGATCAAAGAGGTGGAACGGGTGCTGAACGAGATCGACGGCACCTACGACATCGTTTCGCCCCTGTCCAAGGCCCGGCGCGAGTTCCGGGTGAGAGAGAGCGAGCAGCCCGATCGGGGCGCCGCGGCGGAGCGACTGGCCGAAGCCAAGCAGCGCTTCGCCGCCGAGCTGGCCTGGCGCCAGCAGGCGGCCCGGGATCTGGCGCCCGAGCTCAAGAGATACGACAAAGTCCTGGCCAGATCCGTGGGACTGAGGCTGCAGAAACGGCTGACCACGCCCCAGGCGGAAGAGATCGCCGAGTGTCTCGCGGTTCACCGCGATATTTCCCTCAATTTCTGAATTCAGCCCGCCTTACGGCCACCGACCCGCCCGGTGGTCGCTGTCCCCAGTGATTAGTCTCGCTGCCCCCTCGCGTCCGACGCCTTCGGGTTTTCTGGGCAGGTCCCTTAAAAAAATGTTGCGTCGCACCAAATGATTTGATATGGTGCGGCGCACAAACCTTTTAGCAAGGGTTCTTACGGAGGCTAACCCGATGAAAAACGAAGCGATTATTGAGCAGGCCGACCGGATGATCGCACCGGTACGCGCAATGAACGAAGTTGCGGTCGAGAAGACCGAGAAGCTGGTGAAGCTGCAGGCCAGCGCCTTCCAGAGCTACGCCAAGCTCGCCATTGACCACTGGCGCGAGGCGCTCAAGGTCAAGGATGCGGACGGCGTGAAGGACTTCATGAACAAGCACCGCGCCTACATGGAGACCGTGACCGAGAAAGCGACCAAGGACGCCAACGCGGTCATGGAGCTCGGCAACGACTACGTCGCCGAGGTGCAGAAGATCTTCAAGGACAGCGCCGCGAAGGCGGGTGTTTCGAAGGCTGCTTAAAAAGCATCTGAACCCGAGAAAACCGCGGTCTCCGATTAGGAGCCGCGGTTTTTTTTATGCCTGGAATCAGTGACAAGTAACAGGTAACAGGTAACACGTGACAAGTGATAAGCACCAAGCCACAGCAAACATCGAAAGTCGATTTCTTACATGTCACTTGTTACCTGTCACATGTCACCCCTTTTCGCGTCACGCCTTACCCCTTACCTCTTCTCGCGTTACGCGTTACACATCACGCGTCACCGTCAAAGCGACGAGCACAGGTGCCCGCCGTCGACCACGATGGTGCTTCCGGTCATGTAGGCGGAGGCGTCCGAGGCGAGCAGCAGCAGGGCGCCGTCCAGATCGCCCGGATCGCCCACGCGACGCTGGGGGATGCGCTTGAGCATCGCTTCGCCGTGGGGTGATTGAAAAAACTCCTGATTCATCTCGGTGGCGAAGTAACCCGGCGCAATGGCGTTGACACGAATCCTGTGCCGGGCGAGCTCCAGCGCCAGCGCCCGGGTAAGCTGAACCAGACCGGCCTTGGAGGCAGCGTAAGGACTTACTCCTGCCGCAACCCTGAAAGCCAGTATGGAGGCGATGTTGATAATGCTTCCGCCGCTGTCCGCCGCCACCATGCCCCTGGCCGCGGTCTGGGCCACCCGCCAGGCGCCTTTGAGGTTGGTGTCCAGCACCCGGTCCCAGCTGGCTTCGTCCACTTCCAGCGCCCGCTCGGCGCCGGCGACGCCGGAGTTGTTGACCACCACGGTTACCGGCCCCAGCCGCGAGCCGGCGGTTTCGAAGGCCTTCGTCACCGAGTCGGCGTCGCGCACGTCCATGGGCAGCGCGATTCCCTCGCCGCCGGCGTCGCGGATGTCCTTCGCCGCCCGCTCCAGTCGAGTCATGTTCCGGGCGCACAGCGCTACCCGCGCCCCCGCAGCCGCCAGCGTCGAGGCGAAATGACGGCCGAGACCGCCGGACGCGCCGGTGACCAGGGCGACCCGCCCGCGTACAGAGAAAAGCGCTTCGGCCATGGGAGCGCCTCAGTACCCCACCGCGGCCCCGTCCGCCCGGGGCTCGCTGGCGGCAACGTAGACACCGTTCTCGCGCCGTTCGATGATTTGACCTCTGCCGAACGTGTAGGAATTCGGCGCCGTCACCACGCGATGGCCGCGAGCCTCCAGATCGGCAATCAAGCCAGGGCTGGTCCCGGGCTCGACGTTCACCTGCAGCCCTTCGCCGATGCGCCAGCGCGGGGCATCCAGCACGGCCTGCGGATTGAGGTCGTGATCCAGCATGCCTGACACCACCTGCAGGTGCCCCTGCGGCTGCATTTCCCCCGCCATCACCCCGAACGATCCCACCGCGTCGCCGTTGCGGGTAAGAAATCCGGGCAGGATAGTGTGGCGCGGACGCTTTCCCGGCGCCGCCTCGTTCCGGTGCCCGCGCTCCAGGGTGAATCCGGCGCCGCGGTTTTGCAGCGAGATCCCGGTGTCGGGGACCACCACGCCGCTGCCGAAGCCCATGTAGTTGGACTGAATGAAGCTCACCATCATGCCGTCACGGTCCGCAGTGCACAGATAAACGGTGCCTCCGTTGGGCGGGCGGCCGGCTTCCGGCAGGCGCGCGTCGTCTCCGATTAACCCGCGGCGCGAGGCGATATAACCGTTGTCCAGGAGTCCCTCCACCGGAACCTCGGCGCAGTCCGGGTCGGCGACGTAGCGGTAGGCGTCGGCGAAGCCGAGCTTCATCGCTTCAATCTGAAGGTGCCAAAGGGAAGCGCTGGCATGGTCGTGCTCATGCAGATCCATCTCATCAAGTATGGCCAGCGCGATGAGGGCGGCGATCCCCTGACCGTTGGGGGGGATCTCCCACACCCGGCAGTCGCCGTAGGCGGTGGAGACGGGCTCGACCCATTGGCTTCGGTGCGCCGCCAAATCGTCGGCCTTCAGGTCGCCGCCCGACGCGCTGGCGTACTCGGCGATGCGCGCCGCTACCTCGCCCTGGTAGAAGTCGCCGATGCCCCGTTCGGCGAGCCTCTTAAGCGTCCAGGCGTGGCCCGGACTGAAAAAGCGCTCGCCCGCCCGCGGCGCCCGGCCCTCCGGCGCGAAGGTCTGGCGCCAGCCGTCGAACTCGGGCCGATTGGGCACCAGAAACAGGGAGGTAGCCTGGTCCCACAGGTGGGCAATCACCGGCGACACCGGAAACCCAGATTCGGCATAGCCGATGGCCGGCTGCAGCAGATCGCGCATCTCCAGTCGGCCGAAGCGCCGGTGCAGTTCCTCCCAGGCGGCCGGCGCGCCGGGCACCGTGACGCTTGCCCAACCCCGCTCCGGCACGGCATCGAAGCCTTGCGCGCGCAGGGACGCGGCGCTTGATGCTTGCGGCCAGCGGCCGGAGGCGTTGAGCCCGTGAAGCTTCTCTCCGTCCCAAACGATGGCAAAGGCATCGCTGCCGATCCCGTTGGAGTTGGGCTCGAGGACCGTCAGGGCGACAGCGGTGGCGATGGCCGCGTCCGCGGCGCTGCCGCCGTTTTGCAGCATGCGCAGTCCCGCCTGCGCGGCCAGCGGCTGACTGGTGGCCACCGCGCCGTTGTCCGCCAGAACGGGCATGCGCCTGGACGCGTATGGATAGTGGTTCAGGTTAATGGTCTTGCTGCCTTATGCAATGGGGCCGAAAACTTCCGCCGACGAGAACTGCGTGCGCCAGTTGACCACTCTGCCGCGTGACGGATTTGAGAACAAGCGGGCGCGCGTGGTCGACGGGATGCGAAAACGCGATTGTCCTGCGTTTCAATGCCGGCTGATGCGGCCGCGCGCCACCTGGGGAACGTGGCCGCCTTCTATACTTTTTTCCAAAGGAATTCGTCCGGAGCACCGCTTGGATTCGCCGTTGAAAATGAGGCTTACTTTAGCCCTCCTGCTGGCGTCTATCTGGTGCCCGCCGCGGGCATCAGCG
>JBFIYQ010000114.1:0-8025 GCA_041605275.1 Gammaproteobacteria bacterium | reverse complement strand
TCTGAACGGCGGAAACGAAGCGCTCAAGATTGTCTTTGTCGCTCATGTCGCCGACGGGGGCGACCTCCAGGCGCCATCTACCGTCCGGCGCTTTCCAGTCGTTCTGGATCTCGTCAGGCAGCGTCTGCAACGAAACCGCCTGCGGCGAGAGGGCGGACCTCAGGCGTTCGAGCTGAACCGGCAGGTAGTGCATGAGCGTTTGCTCCAGAGACACCAGTCGCACCTCGGCGTCATCGCTTCGAAGCAGTTCGGTGAGGGCGGAAGCGAGCCGGGTTGCCGCCGCCTGTTCTGCCGCTGCCCCAGGGCCTGCGGCAATATCCTCGAGCGTGCGGGCGAGCATTTCCGTTGACTCGCGCCGCGATTTCGGATCGCTGGTGATGTCGTCGCTGACGGAATAGCTGTCGAGAGAAAGAAGCAGTGCTAGATCGTCGATCACGGCCAGCTTCTCGCTCTGCCCTTCCGGAACGAAACTTTCCAGATGGACCACTCGACTGACCTCGGGCAGCGCTTCGATGCGACGCGCGAGCGCCCGCGCCTCGCTAACGTCGTCGACCATCACCGATAAAGTCCAAGGAGAACGGCTGCCGTCCGTCATCAGATCCCGCGCGGTAGCCACGGACTCGCTCTCGGGATCCCGCAGGTTCAACGGATCGTCGTCGAAGCGCACCTGGGGCAGCGCCGCCAGCGACACCAGCGCCAGCGCAACTGCCGCTAGCCTTATGCCGCGGCGGTGCCGAACAGGCCATGACGGCTCGTGCTGGAGACCGGCGTCGAGTTGCGGCTTTCGCTCAACCGGCGCGGGCCGGGGAAAGAGCTCGAGCAGTGCCGGCAGCACCGTCAGACTTGCGGCCAGGCTGATGAACATACCCGTGCCGGAAATGATGCCGAGCTCTGACACGCCGGTGAAGTCCGTGGGCACGAATGCAAAGAATCCAATCCCGGTGGTGAGCGCACAAATGGCCAGCGCGACACCCACGTCTCTGGCGCCGCCGTCCAGAGCCTCGGGCCACCCTGCCCCGCTCATCTGCAGCTCGCGGCAGCGCAGACAGAAGTGAACCGCGTAATCCACGCCGAGACCGATGTAGAGCACCGCGAAGGCGACGGAGATGAGGTTAAGATGTCCAATGGTCAGCGTCGCAAATGCCGCCGTCCAGCTCAGCCCGAGAAGCAAAGTAATCAGCGTTGCCAGCAGCAGCCAGACGGACCGCAGGCCCACCAGCAGCACCGCCGTCACCATCACTACGGCGAGGAGAAAGGCGACTTCGGTGCCCCGGGTCACGCTGGTTAATTCTTCGTGTGAGAGCGCCGGCCCGCCGGTGATGCGGACCCGCACCCCGTTTCCGGGAACGAGATCGAGCGACGAGGTCAGAGATCGGATCCGCTCCAGCGCGGGGCCCGAAGGAAACAGCTCGTTGAAGTCCAGCTTCGGCTTGACCAGAACGTAGCGCCGTGCGGCGGATCCCCGCTCCCCGCCTGTGTGCATCAGGCTCTGCCAAGATAGACGATGAAAACGGCCGGCGTTTTCCGCTTCCACCGCCTCGGAGAGACGTTCCAGGACCGGGGTGAGCTCCAGCCCGCTTTCCGAATCCTTTCGCTTTAAAGCCCTCCTCAGCAGCGAGGACAATCCCGGCAGAGTCGGCTCGCGCGCGAGCGCGCCGAGAAACGGCTGCATCCGGCTCAGATTTCCCGCGAGCTGTTCGAGCTCCTCATCGCTCAGAAACAGCAGTCCGTTGCGGCCAAAAAAAGGGCTGGCTCCCGGTTGTTTCACCCACTTGAACAGATCGTTCTGCTGGCGGATAGACAACGCGAGCCGGGTCGCCGCCTCTTCCGCCCGGTCTGGCGAATCCGCGTCGACAACTAATAGCAGCGTATCGACAAATTGCGGGAAGTCTTCCTTATACTCGATGTAAGTCTGCCGCCAGGGCAGATCTCTGGCGATCATGTCGGCGGTGTCGGTGTTGATACCGATGTTTGCAATGGTGTACTGGATGCCCAGACCGCCTAGAGCGAGCGCGCCGATCACGATGGGCCAGGCAAAGCGACGACAATGGCCCACCCACCATGAAAGGAAATGGGTCAATACGGTGGTGGGCACGAATGATCCGTTACGCGTAATGGTTTACGCGCGATGCTATAAGAAGGCAATTTTTGTCAGCATTTTTAACTGATTGAACTCCGCGAAGTACGAAAGACTTGCTCCGAACTCGAATGTCGTTTTCGGCGTTTATCATCTTGCGTGCGGGTCCCGTATGTGTCGCGTCATCGGTCGTCTTGCGGACAACAGAACGTGAGACCTGTTGTCTCCGCCGCCCGGGACAGAGTGTTACACGCCTCGTTGAAACCCCTTCGTAAACGCGCGAGCGCGCCCACATCGCGGGGCCTTCGCAGAAGAGCCCCAGTCAGCGTACCGTAGCGCGGGCGGCCGAATTCGTCGATGGTGTCAAGTAAAGCGTCGGGAACGTCGTCGTCCGCAGCGTCCGAGACCACCCGGAGCGCAATCACCGGAAGCCCGCGGCGCCTCGCTGCTTGCGCCACGATTACGCTCTCCATGTCCGCGGCAACCGCCCCGGTGCGCTGGTGCAAGGCACGCTTTTCCGCAGATCCGATCACTCGGTCCACGCCGACTATGTGGCCGTGCAGCGGATTGATTTGGTTCTTGAGGCCTTCCAGCAGCGCGGCACGCCATTCAGCGTCCGCCGCGTAGACCTCGCCCCGCGCGGAGCGCATCTCTGCAGGCAGCACCAGGGCGCCCGGGCGGACGTCCGGTACCAGTCCCGCGGCGCAGCCGACGCTCACCAGCGCGCCGGCGCCGGCTTGCATGAGCGCGGCGCAGCTGCGCTCCGCCGCGCCCGCGCCCACGCCTCCGACCCTTAGACACGCGTATTCGCCCAGCCGGACCACTTGCGCACGGGGCTGTGCGCGGCCGGTGAGGGCCCGCGCCTCGGCGCTCATCGCGACGACCAGGCCTACGATTCTGCCGCTCATGCAAACCCGGGATCGGTTTCAAGCAACACCGCCATCGCACCGCGGGAAGACGCTGCCCGTTTCAGTCGCCAGCGGGCAATTGTTCGGCCCCGTTCTCGGCTCAAATGCGCGCCGGATAATTTCCAACGCAGGTCCTGAACACACATGGACCCCGACTCTTTCGAAGGCGCGCGTTGGTGTTACGGCCCAGTATCACGAATCTCATTCAATCCCGGTGAGCGTGCGGTAACGGGCCAGCGCCCAGAGCGGGAAATAACGCGAGTAACCGTGATATTTGAGGTAAAAAACCCGCGGAAACCCCGGAGCGGTGAAATCCGGCTCGTGCCAAAGACCGTCGCTCAGCTGGGTGCACAACAAATAGTCAACGCCCAGGGCAACGGACTCGGATCGCACCTCCCCGGCCGCCATCAGTCCCAGCAGAGACCAGGCCGTTTGAAAGGAGGTGCTGCGGCTGTGCTGCCCAGCACGCTGTGGCTCGAAGTAGGTGATGTTGCCTTCACCCCAGCCGCCGTCCTCGCGCTGCACGCGCTTTAGCCAGTTCACGGCCCGGCGGATATAGGATTGCTCCAGCGGTTCTCCCGCGGCCTCCAGCGCAATCAAGACCGACCAGGTTCCGTAAATGAAATTCGTCCCCCATCGTCCGAACCAGCAGCCCTGCGGCTCCTGCTCGCTTTTCAGAAAATCGAGGGCCGCGTCGATCGTCGGTCGAAAACGCTCCCGATCCAACCGCGACAGGAAGGTCACGCATCGCGCCGTGACGTCGCTGGTGGGCGGATCCAGCAAGGCGCCGTGATCGGCGAAGGGGATGTCGTTCATGTAAAAGTGCGTGTTGTTCACGTCAAACGAACCGAACCCGCCGTTGTTCGACTGCATGCCGCAGATCCATTCGGCGGCGCGCTCCACCGATTCACGGTAGCGCATCTTTCCGGATTGCAGCATCGCCCATGCCACCACCGGCGTATCGTCGATATCCGGGTAATGGTCGTTTCTGAACTCGAAGGCCCAGCCCCCACCTCGAAGATTTGGCCGCTGCCACTGCCAGTCGCCCGGCTCCGATAGCAGCTGCAGTGGTTTTAGCCAGTCAAGACCTCTCAATACCGATGCGTCGTCCCCGTCGCGACTGGCCTCCTGCACCGTAAGACACGCGAGACCCGTGTCCCACACCGGTGACAGGCACGGCTGACAATATGCCTGTTCGCGTCTCACAACCAACAGCTTTTCCAGCGCACACCGGGTGTAGATGCGGTAAGGATGGTCCCTGGGGTATCCGATCACCGCCAGCATTTCATGGGCATTGACCATGGCCGGGAAGATGCCGCCCAGTCCGTCTTCGCCGTTGAGCCGTTCGATGACAAATTCCGCGGCCGCGCGGACCGCACGCCGGCGCACGAACCCAGGTACCAGGGGCTCGATCAGCCGGCCCATACGATCCAGCCAGAAGAACGCCCGGTTGAGCATTGATCGGGCCGGAAAGTAATTTCTCTCTTTTTCCGGCGGAGTAACGAACAGCTCACCAATTTGCACGCTGCCCGGATTGGCCGCTTCCGGCTTGAGACTGCAGAGCACGAACAGGGGCACCATCACCGTTCGCGACCAGTAGGACACTTTGCGGATATGAAACGGAAACCACCATGGCAGCAGCATGATCTCCACGGGGATGAACGGCACGGCCCGCCAGGGCACCTGCCGAAAAAGCGCAAGCGTGATGCGAGTGAATACGTTGGCGCACGCGGCGCCACCATTTTCTAGTATGGCCTCACGTGCGCTCCTCATGTGCGGGGCTTCGGGGTCGTCGCCGGCGAGCTTTAGAGCGTAATAAACCTTGACCGAGCAGCTCAGGTCCATCGACCCGCCGTGATAAAGCGGCCACCCGCCGTCGGATCCCTGATGCAAGCGAAGGTACGCGGCAAACTTCTGCTCGAGCACCCGATCCACCTCATCCATGAAGTGCATCATCAGAATATATTCCGCGGGAATGGTGCAGTCCGCCTCGAATTCATAGCACCAGTAGCCGTCCGCGTGCTGCTCACCCTCGAGCGTGGTCAAGCCGCGCGCAATGCCGGTTTCGAGGTCCAGTCTCTCGTCATCAGTAGACGGTGCCGCCGGTGGAGCGGGCTCGCAGACAACCGCAGACTGCAGGCTACGACGGTCCATCATTCGAATCGCAAACAATTCTCACGGCTTACCCCATTGCAGGCGGCTGCCGGGTTTATCTTTGCTGCGGAAAAAAAAATCCTGAGCATGATTTTACGAGTTATCCCTTATTGCTCGTTCGCGACGCGCTTTCGACACCTCAAAAGACTGCTCAAGTCGACAGCGCCCGCGGATGGCCGTTGGGGGCCGGAAACGGACGGGTGAAATACTCGAAGAGTAAACGCAGCAAAGCATCCCTGCTTACCGTGAGGTTGGTCACCAAAATGGTGGTTTTCACGCTCCGTCTCGTTATTTTCACCTCCTGGCCCGAGGTAAAGTTAAGATGGCGGTAAATCTTTCTCAAGGTCAGTACCGCCATTCCCAGCGCCCAAAGGCAGAACCGGCGGATTCCGACCTCCTCTTTAGGCATCAGCAGCGTATAGGCAAGGGCATCCTCCAGATGAAGCTTTGCAATGGCGATGAGTTCCGTCAGGCCGCGTTGAAATCGCTCACCGTGATTCCCGGGATCCAGGGTCGAGAGGTCGAATCCGACCTGGTCGAAGACTTCGCGCGGCAGCCAGCACGCTCCCCGACGCCTGTCTTCCCAGATGTCCTTGAGAATGTTTGTCATCTGCAGCGCCTGGCCGAATGAAACCGCCAGACGAAGCAGCGTCTCCCGGTCTCGATCGATGGCCTCGGAGTGGGCGCAGAAAAGCTCGGTCAGCATTTCACCTACAACGCCGGCCACGTGGTAACAGTAACGATCCAGATGAGCGACATCTTTGAGTCCATCCAGGGTCGCGTTGAGCTGAAACTGAGCCATGCCCTGGGACATGATCCGCACGCATCGCTCCAGCGCAGCGCGCTGTCGTTGGGAAAAGCTGTGGGTGAGCCGCACCACCGCCGGCGTGTTCGATACCAGGTCCCGCTCCGGGGGAAGCGTGCTGCCGGTCAGCAGCGGCTGGAGCCGCCGCGCGAACTCCCCTGCGTCCATCTCTCCGCCAACCACGGCGGAAAAGTCGTTGGAAAAGCGGAGCTTGTCCTCTATCGACAGGGCGGATTCGTCCTCGATGGTATCGGCGATCCGGCACAGCAGATAGGCGTTGCTGACCACGCGGTAGAGATCCGGCGGTAGCTGGGGAATCGTCAGGGCGAAGGTCCTGGAGACCAGCTGGAGGATCCGGTGCTGATACCGGAGGTCCTCCTGGAGCTCGGGCCTATCGCCGTCTGAATCCATCCCGAAGTTGCGCTGCCTGTGTGCTTGAACTGTCACTCTGGGCTCGAGCCTGGGTTATGATCGCGCTAACGCACAAAATGGTCATTAAGACCGTGTTTGGCATGCCTGTCTGGTTACGACCCATAAAGTCCGTCCCATCTTTCAGGCATCGAGGCGCGTTGCCGGCCTCTCGGCGGGCGCCGCGCCTGGCGCCATCAGGCTGCCGGTTGCACAGCTAATTTATTGATTTGCCAGTATAACGATCCGTCGAGGAGCCGTCATGAGCTATAAGCACATCGCTATCCCGGAAGTGGGAGAAAAAATTTCGATCAAGGATGGCAAGCTCTCTGTTCCCGATAATCCCATACTGGGTTATATCGAAGGCGACGGCATCGGTCCCGATATTACTCGGGCCTGTCTGCGCATCTGGAACGCGGCGATAGAAAAGGCCTACGAGGGCAAGCGCAAGGTCCACTGGTGCGAGCTGTTCATGGGCGAGAAGGCCGGCGGCATCTACGACGGCGATTATTTCCCCGCGGAATCTCTAGAGGCGCTCAAAGATTTAATCGTTTCCATCAAGGGACCGCTTACGACCCCGGTGGGCGGCGGGTTTCGCTCCCTCAACGTTTCGCTTCGCCAGGAGCTAGACCTTTACGCCTGCGTACGTCCGGTCAAGCACTACAACGGCGTGCCCTCACCGCTTAAAGAGCCCGAGAAGGTGGATATCGTCATCTTTCGGGAAAACAGCGAAGACGTTTACTCCGGAATCGAGTACCAGTCAGGAACGGCGGAGAACGAAAAGCTGGCGGAATTCCTGCGCGAGGAAATGGAAGTCGATTTCTTCGAGCAGGCGGGACTCGGAATCAAACCCATCAGCCCGTTCGCCACCAAGCGACTGGTGCGCAAAGCGATCCAGTACGCCATCGATCACGATCGCGAGAGCGTAACCCTGGTGCACAAGGGCAACATCATGAAGTTCACCGAAGGCGCGTTCCGCAACTGGGGCTACGAGCTTGCCCGCGAAGAGTTCGGCGAACAGACCATTACCGAGGAGGAGCTCTACAGCCAGCATGGTGGAAAGCGCCCCGAGGGAAAGATCGTTATAAAGGATCGAATCGCCGACATCATCTTCCAGCTGATGCTGCTGCGACCGGAAGAGTTCGACGTGCTGGCGACGATGAATCTGAACGGCGACTATCTCTCGGATGCATGCGCTGCGGAAGTGGGCGGAATGGGCATCGCACCAGGCGCAAATATGGCCGATCACGTCGCCGTTTTCGAAGCCACCCACGGCACAGCGCCCAAGTACGCCGGCCAGGATAAGGTCAACCCCGGTTCACTCCTTTTCAGCGGCGTGATGATGCTCGAGTACATCGGCTGGACCAAGGCGGCCGAGCTTATTAATCAGGTCTACTCGGAAACCGTGCTTGCCAAAATCGTCACTTATGATTTCGCCCGTCAGATGGACGGCGCGACCGAGGTTTCCACCAGCGGATTCGCCGACGCTATGATCGAGCGAATGGAAGACGGTATCGATCTCAAGGCAAGGCAGCAACAGAGGCTCGAGGCCATCGAGGCGGATCGGCGGGCGCGCGAGGCGCGCCGCGTCGAGCGGCCGTTCGAAGAGATGGAAGAATCGGGCCGCACGCCCACCACCGTGGGCGACATCATGACCCGCATGCCGGTCACGG
>JBFIYQ010000113.1:0-8057 GCA_041605275.1 Gammaproteobacteria bacterium | reverse complement strand
GGTTGACAGCACCTCGAACTGGTGCTCGCCGTCGACCTCGGCGATCTCGATGATGGAGATATCGAAGGTGCCGCCGCCGAGATCGTACACCGCGATCTTGGAATCGCCGCGCTTCTTGTCCATACCGTAGGCGAGCGCCGCGGCGGTGGGCTCATTGATAATCCGCTTGACGTCGAGGCCGGCGATCTTTCCGGCATCCTTGGTCGCCTGACGCTGGGAGTCATTGAAATAGGCCGGCACCGTGATCACCGCTTCTTTGATCTCCTGGTTGAGGTAATCCTCAGCGGTCTTTTTCATCTTCATCAACACGCGGGCGGAAATTTCCGGCGGCGCGAGCTTCTTTCCACTGACGTCCACCCAGGCGTCACCATTGTCGGCCTCAACGATTTTGTACGGGACCATGCCGCGGTCCTTCTGCACCACGTCGTCCTTGTAGCGTCGTCCGATCAGCCGCTTGATGGCGAAAAGGGTGTTCTGGGGATTAGTAACCGCCTGGCGCTTGGCCGACTGACCGACCAGCACCTCGTCGTCCTTGGTGAAGGCGACAATGGACGGCGTGGTCCGATCGCCCTCGCTATTTTCGATGACCCGAGCCTTTCCACCCTCCATGATTGCCACGCAGGAGTTAGTGGTGCCGAGGTCGATGCCAATAATTTTTCCCATTGCTCGCTACTCCAAATCAAACCTGTAAAACTTTCCGGCCTCGGCCAATCATCCTTGGTTTATCAACGAGATACCGGTGCTTGGAATCTCCTATCCATATTGGGTCTCAAGCCCGGTTTTCAACACCGCGGGACGGGATCCGCGGCCTCATTTGGCGACGATGACCAGGGCCGGTCGCACCAGGCGGTCGTTTAGAAGATAGCCCTTCTGGATCACCGAGATCACGGTATTGGAGGCCTGGCCATCCGATTCCTGAACCGTCATCGCCTGATGGAATTCCGGGTCGAAGGCTTCTCCTTCGGGATTGATCTCGGTGACGCCGAATTTCTCCAGCGCAGCGGAGAACATTTTCAAGGTCAGCTCCATGCCTTCGCGCAGCTTGGCCAGCTTGTCGTCGTCCCCGTCCCCGGCCGCCAGGCCCAGCTCAAGACTGTCTTTCACCGGCAGGAGCTCGGTGACCAAACGTTCCAGCCCATATTTGTGCGCGTTTTCCAGATCACGCTCGCTGCGCTTTCTCAGGTTCTCGAGCTCGGCACGGCCGCGAAGCACCGCGTCCCAGTGAGACTCGGCGGTCTGCCGGGCTTCCTCCAGCTGCTTTTTAAGCTCATCTACGGAGGGTGCGGCGCTTTTCTTTTTTGACCCGGCGGTCTTGCCGGCGCCCGCATCGACGCTCTCGGGCGACGCGTTAGCGGAATCCTTCACCGCGGCATCGGCGCCATTGCCGGGCTCGGGTGTAGGTTCCGGCTCGGCTTCCGCGAGGTTTGAAGTGCTGGTGTCCTTGTCGCCGCTCATTCGAATTCTCCTGCTTTTAAACGCGCCTCACCGTCCTTAAGGGTAGAGACCACCTTCGCCGCGGCCAATGAGGCACGAGCGCCACCCATCCTCGTCCGCCGGGGACGCTGCACCGAAATCAAATATGGGGGTCAGTGCTGCTTATTCAAGGCGGCGCCCAGCAGCCGCGCGGTAAGGTCGACGATGGGGATCACCCGGTCGTAGGCCATGCGGGTGGGACCGATGACGCCAAGGACACCCAACACCTCGCCCTCGGCCTCGTAGGGGGACGTGACTACGCTGCAGTCGTCTAAAACCTCGTAGCCGGACTCTTCGCCGATAAAAATCTGTACGCCGCTGGCTTTAAGCGACTGGTCCAGCAAATGCAGAATGTCCCGTTTGTGGTTGAAAGCATCGAACAGCTGACGCAGCTTCTCCACGTCGGAGAGCTCGCCGTACTCCATCAGATTGGTCTGTCCCGCCACCAGGAAATCATCCGATGGGGGACGCTTGTCGAAGCCCTTGTCGGCCATTTCAATTGCCGCGAGCATCATGGTGTTCATCTGCTCGCGCGCGTGTTTCAGCTCCTCCAGCAGCGTCTCCCGTACCAGGTAAAGATCCTTCCCGGCGCACAGGCTGTTGATGTAGTTCGCCGCCCGTTCCAGCTCCGAAGCCGTGTAGCGCCGCTCGGTGCGGATAATGCGGTTTTGAACCTCGCGGTCGTTGACCACCAGGATCGCAAGAACCTGATTCTCCGACAGCGGTAGATACTCCACCTGGCGAAGGGTGGCGTGATCCTGACGAGGAAGCATGACGATTCCGGCCAGGTGGGTGATGCTGGACAGCAGAGAGGACGCGGTTTCGAGCAGGGTGGCCGGATTTTGAACCGACGAGAAGCGCTGCTCCAGGTCCTTCACCTGGGTCAGTTGCAGGGGTTCCACCTTGAGCAGGGTGTCCACGAACAGACGGTAGCCCCGTGCCGTGGGTACCCGTCCCGCGGAGGTGTGCGGGGAGTGCAGAAGACCGAGATCCTCGAGATCGGCCATCACGTTGCGCACGGTGGCGGGACTCAGATCCAGTCCGGATTCCCGCGCCAGCGCTCGCGAGCCCACCGGCTGGCCTTCACGGATATAGCGCTCCACCAGCGTCTTCAGCAGGTACTGGGCGCGCTCGTTCAAATCCGGATTCATGGCTTCGGCAGACATGGTTCCCGCGCTTTTTGTTGCGATAGCGCCAAAGTTAGCACTCTCCCCTTGAGAGTGCAAAAGGCCCGCCGGCCCCGTGGCGCGGGCTCAAGAGCCCGTGATAACGTTCGCCGGCTGGCGCGTTTGTGGGGGTCGAATCGCGGGCCATCCAAACGGGATCCAACGTCCCGACACGCCGGGCGGGCCTTTCGCGCCCCGAGGCATTCGAAGCAGAGTCCAACAACCAGTGGCCAACAGATTCGACAACATCGGACTGATCGCCAAGCTCGACGACCAGCGGGTCAGCGACACCCTGGACGTGCTGGTGGATTATCTGCGCGCGGCCGGAAAAAACATCGTTCTGGACGAGGAAAGTGAGCGCGCCTATCCCGGCGCCGATCTCGAAATCGTCCCCCGCAGCGAGCTTGGCGCCCTCTGCGATCTCGTCATCGTGGTGGCCGGTGACGGCACATTTCTCAACGCAGCGCGGGACCTGGCGGATTCCGGCGTTCGACTGCTCGGTGTCAATCTCGGCCGACTGGGGTTTCTCGCCGACATCATGCCGGCGGAGATGACCCACCGGCTGGACGAGATCCTCAACGGCCAGTTCGAAGAGGAGCACCGCTTTCTTCTCTCAGCCGAGGTCGTTCGCGATGGCCGCACCGTGCACGAATCGGCTGCGCTCAACGAGGTGGTGGCGCACAAGGGCAATATCCCACGGCTGGTGGAGTTCGAAACCTACGTCAACGATCATCTGCTCAACGTTCAGCGATCGGACGGCCTAATCGTATCGACTCCTACCGGCTCGACGGCCTACTCGCTCTCGGGCGGCGGCCCCATCGTGCACCCTGCGCTGGACGCCATAGTTTTAGTGCCCATCTGCCCGCACACCTTGAGCAGCCGACCGCTGGTGGTGCGCGCCGACAGTGAAATACAGATCCTCATGTCCCGCGGCAGCACCCCGGAAGCTCAGCTGACCTGCGACGGTCACAGCGCCATGGAGCTCAGGCTGGGTGACCGCATCGTCATCCGCAAGCGGGACGAGCCGCTGCGGCTGATTCATCCCGCCGGGCATGATTACTTCGCCACCCTTCGAACCAAGCTGCACTGGGGCAGGGAAATTTGAACCCGCGGCACAGTCTCGCGAGAGCTGAATTTGCGTCGGCGTCGGGAGAAGCGCGAGCACAATGACTTCGATGGAACACTGACGTGTGTAAAAGCTTTGACTTCTGCATCACCGCCGTTCGTCCCGGCGCGTTTAAAACTGCGACAATTGACGCCCCGCAACGAAATTCTCGATGCTGATCCAGCTTTCAATTCGTAACCTCGCCATCGTCGACAGTCTGGACCTGGAGCTCGGCCCCGGAGCCACCGCGCTGACTGGTGAAACCGGCGCGGGCAAGTCCATCCTGGTGGACGCGCTGTCGCTGGTGGCCGGAGGTCGAGCCAGCAGCCAGGCGGTGCGCCCAGGATCCGAACGCGCCGAGGTCATCGCGGTGTTCGAGGTCGGCGGCGCGGCGGCGCTTAAACACACCCTGAGCGCGCTGGAGATCGAAGACCCCGAGGGCCAGTGCGTGCTGCGCAGAATCGTGGGCGCCGATGGACGCTCCCGGGCCTTCGTTAACGGCGTTCCGGTGGCCGTGGGCACGCTCAAAGCCTTGGGCGACCAGCTGATGGACATTCACGGTCAGCACGCGCACCACGCGCTGTTGCGCCGCGACGAGCAGCTCAGGATGCTGGACGAGTACGCCAGTCACCCCGAGCTGCTTGAGGCCGTCGCAGGCATCCACGACGATTATGCGCAGCTGTGTCGCGAGATCGATACTGAGCTCGAAGCGGGCGAGGATCCTGCTGCCCGACTCGACTATCTGCGCTTTCAGCTGGCTGAGCTTGAAGCGCTCAAGATCTCGCCGCGGTCGCTGGGCGAGATCAGCGAGGAGCACTCCCGCCTGGCTCACGTGGGCGAGCTTCAGAGCGCCGCGGAGGAAGCGCTCACCGCGCTCGACGACGATGAGGGCGATTCGGCGCGTTCCCGCTTGGCGCTGGCGCTGCGTGCGCTGAGCCGGATCGAATCCTTCGACGGCTCGATTTCCGGCGCGCGGGCGCTCCTGGACGAGGCGTCCATCAACCTGGACGAAGCCCAGAGTCAGCTGCGCGATTATCGACAGCGGCTGGATGCGGATCCCGAACGACTGGAGGCGCTGGATCGGCGACTCGCCACGGTTCACGACGTGGCGCGTAAGCACCGTGTCGAGATCGAGGAGCTGCCCGCATTGTTAGAGCGGCTGAAAGCGGAGGTCGAGCGGCTCGGCACCCGGGGCGAACGGCTGCAGGCGCTGGAGCGTCGCCGGGATGCGCTGTTAAATGACTACCGTTCACATGCGCGTCGCCTTTCCCGGAGTCGCGCCGCGGCCGCGGATCGCCTCGCCGACGAGGTGATGAAGAATCTGGACCGACTGGGCATGGCAGGCGCCCGATTCAAGATTGAGGTGACGCCGGATGCGGGCCGCGCCCCCGCCCGCACTGGCACTGACCGGGTGGAGTATCACGTGGCCCCCAATCCAGGCCTGCCGATGACTCCGGTATCGCGCACCGCGTCCGGCGGGGAGCTGTCTCGAATCAGTCTCGCCATCCAGGTGGTGGACGTCAGCGCCACCGGGGTGCCGGTGGTGGTATTCGACGAGGTTGACGTGGGCGTGGGTGGCGGTCACGCCGAGGTGGTGGGCAACATGCTCCGGTCGCTGGCACAACACCGGCAGGTGCTCTGCGTAACCCACCTTCCCCAAGTCGCGTCCCGGGCAAACCATCACCTGCGCGTGCTCAAGACGGTGACCTCGGGCACCACCACGACCCAGGTCGAATACCTGCGCGGCGAGCAGCGCGTGGATGAGATTGCCCGCATGCTAGGCGGTCTAAAGATCACGCGGCAGACGGTGGCCCACGCCCGAGAGCTGATAGAGCGCGCCTGAATTGCGCCGGGCGCCGGAAGTTCGTCCGGCCGGCCTCGATGGCACTATAATCTCGGCGCCAACAATGGCCGGTTGAATTGATGCACCCTCGAATGACAACGCGATTTTGCAATCCGCTCCCGATGCTCGTGGTGCTGCTCGCCGTGAGCACCATTGCCGGCTGCTCCAGCAGCAAGCTTCCCGGTGTCTACCGGCTGGACATCCAGCAGGGCAACGTGATTACCGAGGAAGTGCTCGACCAGATCCAGCTGGGAATGGAACGGCGAAAGGTTCAGTTCATTCTCGGCACGCCGCTGGTCACCGACCCGTTCAACCAGGATAGATGGGACTACTTATACAGCTTGAAGAAGGGCGGCGGCGATCGGGTTCAAAGGCACGTCTCGCTGTTTTTCGAAAACGATCGGCTGGTGCGGATCGAGGGAGATGTTCGAGGCGGGCCGACGCCGGAAGGCGTGCGACCGCGACAGGAAGTCATCGTTACGGTCCCGGCGGAGCGACGCAAGAGAGGGTTTTTAGCAAGCCTCGTGCCGGGCTTTCTAAAAAAGGACTCGGCCGGACGCCGCGCGCCCGCGGCGCCGCCGGTTAAAGGAGGCGCGGACGCAAAGACGGTCGCTTCCGACGGCGGGCCTGAGCCGGGTGTAACCAGCACCGAGGACACACCCGAGAGCATCAGCGCCGAAGATCGCGCTAGTCTCGAGCAGCTGTTCGGCGATTTTGGCAGGCTCGATGGCAACGCAGAAACACCTGATGCGAGCGCCCGGCCGGTGACGCCCAGGGACGCCGAATCGCCTTAACCGCTCTTTTTGATTTCGGCCCGTAAGCTTTACCGGTGATTGCGCGCGCACCGCGCGCGGCGGCGACGGGCTTCTTTGGGATCGACTTCCAGCGGCCTGTAGATTTCCACCCGGTCGCCGGGCTCCAGCACGCGGTCTTCAGGCGCCCTGCGGCCGAACACGCCTCGATCGGGATAAGCAAACGCCGCCTGAGGCAAAAGGGAGCGCCGGCGACACAGCTCGATGGCGCCGGCTATGGTGGTGCCGACGGGCACTTCCAGTTCGACCAGATATTGCCGGTCCGGGTCGGCGTAGGCGACTTCGATACAGATTGCCTCAGTCTTTTCCATAAAGCGTGTGGGCGCGTTTGCAAAACGCGTCCACCATGGTCTCGGCAATGTGATTGAACACCGGTCCCACGGTGGCTTTTAACAGCCGGCTTTCAAAATCGAATTCGAGATGCAGCTCTATTTTCGAGCCGTCGTGTCCGAGCGGCGTAAAACGCCACTCGCCCTCCAGATGCTTGAACGGACCCTCCACCAGGCTCATATGAATGGCCTCGCCGGGTCGAAGCCGGTTGCGGGTGGTGAACGTTTTTCTCACCGGTCCGCGGGCGATCTCCAGGCTCGCCTTGACCTCATCACCATTGTCCGCGTCGACCCTGGCGCTGCGACACCAGGGGAGAAAATCGGGATACGTTTCCACATCGGCGACGAGTTGATACATTGCCTCGGCCGTATACGGCATGATCGCGTTTCTATCGACCCTACGCACTTCGTCTCGAATCAGTTCCACTTTTGGGCTTTTCCGAGTTCCGCCGAAGCATACCAGCACAGGACAGGCTTCTCGATGGCCAGGAATAAAACGCAATCGGCCAACACGATTGTCGTCAACAAAAAAGCGCGCTTCGAATTTTTCATTGAGGAAACGTTCGAGTCGGGGCTCGAGCTCAAGGGCTGGGAGGTGAAGAGCCTTCGCGATAAGCGGGTTCAGCTGGGTGAGGCTTATGTGGTGATGAAGGACGGAGAGGCCTGGCTGCTAGGCGCCCACATCACCCCGCTGCCGACGGTATCGACCCACCTCAACCCGGACCCGACGCGAACCCGGCGGCTGCTGCTGCATCGGCGGCAGATCGACCGCCTGACCGGCGCTGTCGAGCGCCAGGGCTACACCGTGGTTCCGCTCAAGCTCTACTGGAAAAACGGCCGGGCCAAGCTCGAGATAGGCCTTGCCAAGGGCAAAAAGCAGCACGATAAGCGCGCCACCTCGCGGGAACGAGACTGGCAGCGGGAAAAGGCCCGGATGCTCAAGCGCGGATGACCGCGGTGGCGGTTGAATGTGGGTGCCGCCGCCCTCATGTCCTACGTTGCGGGTGTGGCATAAGCGGCAGGCTGCACTGGCCCGGACCCGCGCCCTGCCGTAGACTTAACAGCTCAATCGACAGCCTTGGGGGCGACCTGGTTTCGACACGGGTAGCAAAACCCTAGGTGCATGCCGAGGCGCAGCAGACCTCGTAAATCCAGCTGCAAAACCTATAGTTGCCAACGACGACAACTACGCTCTAGCTGCTTAATTGCGGCTAGCCTCTGACTGCGCTGTGCTTGTGCACGCAGATTCCAGGGGTCACATTTCACAAGATCGCGGGGATGCGCGCCCTTCGCGTCGCCGTTAAAACTCAAGGGGCTCGCCCTGGTGCC
>JBFIYQ010000112.1:0-8156 GCA_041605275.1 Gammaproteobacteria bacterium | reverse complement strand
GTTTATTCAGGCGGCCAGCCCGAACTCAAGTGCCGCCGCGACCTTCTTCCACCGGGGACGGATCGCGTTCTAGGACGATATCAACCGCAGGTGATCTTATGACCTTGATCCCTTCACCAACGGCCGAACCGGGCACACCGGCGCCGGATTTCGAGCTTCCGGATACGCAGGGGAACACGGTGCGTCGATCAGACTTCGCCGGTGCTCCCGGACTGCTGGTTATTTTCATGTGCAATCATTGCCCCTACGTGAAGCACATTCGCGAGGGGCTTGCTTCGTTCGGCACCGAGTACCGGGATAAAGGGCTTGCCATTGTTGGAATCAATTCCAACGATGCGTCCACTCATCCCCAGGATTCCTTTGACAACATGGTTCTGGAGCGGGAGAGGTTCGGTTACCCGTTTCCGTATCTCCACGACGAAAGCCAGGCCGTTGCCAAAGCCTACCGCGCCGTCTGCACGCCGGATATCTTTCTCTACGACGGCAACGGCAGTCTGTTTTATCGCGGTCAGTTCGACGACAGCCGGCCGGGCAACGCGGTGCCGGTGACGGGTAAGGACTTGCGGCATGCCGCCGACGCCCTGCTCGAAGGCCGCGGGGCGCCCGAAGATCAGAAGCCGAGCGTTGGCTGCAGTATCAAGTGGAAACCCGGAAACGCGCCTGACGGCGGCGGAAAATAAGCAATAAAAAAACGCTCGGCAGAGCGTTTTGGTGGACGACCCCTCGACACAATCCCCGGTTAAGGCGGAGAAATCGAGCGCGCCGGGGGTCGGCGTCGCGCTCGATGCGGCAGACTACTCGCGGGCGATCAGGTGGCTGCCGAGGACCAGCCAATCCATATCGGTGCGCACAAAGCAATCGATGGCCTGCTCCGGCGTGCACACTATGGGTTCGTTCTCGTTGAACGAAGTATTCAGCACCATCGGCACGCCGGTGCGCTGATTAAATGCGTCGATGAGACCGAAGTATCGGCGGTTGCCGCTCCTGGTCACTGTCTGCAGGCGCCCGCTGCCGTCCACGTGGGTCACCGCCGGGATAAGCGCGCGTTTCTCTTCGCGGATCTTGAACACCTGCATCATGAAAGGCACGTCGTCATCGGTTTCGAACCACTCGGAAACGTGGTCGCGCAATACCGACGGCGCGAAAGGTCTGAACGATTCCCTGCGTTTGATCTTTTTGTTCAGAATGTCTTTCATGTCCGCCCGCCGCGGATCGCACACGATTGAGCGGTTGCCGAGCGCGCGGGGACCCCATTCCATGCGGCCCTGAAACCAGCCGACCACGAGCCCTTCGCTGACTGCTTCCGCGGTGGCCCGGCAAAGCGCGTCCTCGTCCTCGACCCGGCTTACGCGGCAGCCGCGTCGGGAAAGCGCAGAGCGCGCGGCATCGATGCTTTCCTCCAGAGCATCGTCGTCGTAGCCGGGCCCCCAGTAGGCGTGCTCCATCGGCGGGGGTCTCTCGAGCTCCATCGCCTGCCGGCAGACCCACGCAGCCGCACCGATGGCGCCGCCGGCGTCGCCCGCCGCGGCCTGCACGTAGACGCGGTTGAAGGGCGTGCGCGCGTATATCTTGCCGTTGGCAACGGAATTCATGGCGCACCCCCCCGCCAGCGCTAGCGTGTCCAGCCTGTAGCGCTGGTGGAGTGAATTGAGCATGGCGAAAAAAATCTCTTCGTAGCGCGCCTGCATCGATCGCGCCAGATCCTTGTGCTGCTGAGTCAAGGCTTCGTTCTGGTCGCGCGCGGGTCCAAGCCGGCGCACGAGCTTTTCGCTGTACAACGGTCCGACCACCGGCAGGCCGCCGTCCCAGCGATATTCGAAGCCAGCGCCGTGGTGGGTGAAATAGTCAAGATCGAGTTCGAAAGCGGCGCCGTTGACGCCGCGAACGATCTCGCGCATGGCGTCCATGTAACGGGGCTCGCCGTACGGCGCGAGACCCATGACCTTGTACTCGTCGCCATAATGGGGAAATCCCAGGTACTGGGTCATGGCCTGATAGAAGACGCCCAGGGAGTGGGGGTAGCGAACCTGCCCTTCAAGACGCAGCTCGCTGCCGCGACCCAGACCCCAGGCGGCACTGGCAAAATCCCCGAAGCCGTCGACGGAGACGCACACGGCCTCTTGAAACGGAGACACCAGAAACGCGGATGACAGATGCGCCAGGTGATGATTGACTCGATGCACCCGGCCCGTGAAGGTTCCAGGCAGCTTCGCGTTGACAAGAGCGCTCTCCAGCTCCAGGCGCGCCTTGGCATTTTTGATTCTTCCCGTCAGCTGACCGGTGACGCCAGGCTGGGTCGCAATTCGAAGCAGCTTGCGCCAAAGATTAGACAACGGGTTGCTGTTGATGGCGATGTGTCCGACGCTGCGCAGGTCGATATTCGCGTGCTCGAGGCAGTAGCGAATCGATTCGGCGGGAAATCCCGCCCAGTGCTTCTTGCGCAGAAAACGTTCTTCCTCCGCCGCCGCCACCAGTCGCCCGTCCTTGAACAGGCAGGCGGACGAGTCGGCGTGAAACGCGTTCAATCCCAGGACGTAAACCGCCGCGTGGGCCGTCACTGCGACGACTCCCGCTGGGCATTGGCTCGCTGCTCGTAAATTTTCGCGTCGACAAGAAATCGAAACCAGAAACGTTGCAGAGTATGGAAGATCAGGCCCGGCATGCCGTCCAGAAAACCGAGCCTCAACACGTAGCCGTATATCCAGAAAAGAAACGGCCGCAGAAAAAGCGGAAAGCGCTGGTAAATGATGGCGCGTAAAAAGCGCTTTCGCTGTATCGGTGTTCCGAACAGTTTCGGTGCAACGACGTTTGACCGCGCCGATTCTCCGCCGGCTTTTTGCGCCAGTATTTCGCTCGCCTCCAGCGTCGCCCACCGATTGTGCCGGTCGATCCAGCTGCTCAAATCGGCGGTGATGATGTCGATGTAGTCGTTTTTCAGAGAAGAAACTTTTCCCTCGACCAAGAAGTGCTGATCGTAGAGCCGATCCTCACAGCGTCCCTTGCCCGTTTTGAACAAGCGAAGGTGGGATGCAGGGTACTGGCCGCCGTAGCGGATCCATTTGCCCAAAAAATAGGTCCGGCGCTTCATCATGTAGCCGTCCGGACCACCGTCCGGAACGCTGATGCGTTCGATGATCTCCCAGCGGAGCTCTGGAGTCAGACGCTCATCGGCGTCGAGGCATAGCGTCCAGGGCGTGTTGATGGGCAGATTCTCAAACGCCCAGTTTCTCTGCGCCGCGTAGTTCTCGAACTCGTGGTGACAAACGTGACCGCCGGCTTCCTTTGCAATGCGCACGGTGTCGTCATCGCTGCCGGAATCGACCACAAAGACCTCCGCATCCAGCCCCTCGAGACTCTGAAGACAGGCGGGCAGATTGCGCTCCTCGTTCAGCGTCAAAATGACCACGGAGAGCTGCTTGACCACCTCCGTTTGCTGCTCTTCTTCCGCCGCGAGGATTTCGGTCACGCCCGCGCTCCCAAGGCGAAGGTGATTCCGAGCACCTCGTCGTAAAACGAAAGCATGCGGCGGGCGATGACCGCGGACTCGAGCTCAGCGCGCGCATATTCCGTCGCCCGCCGGCGAACCGATTCACCGAAATCGGGATTCTCCAGCACCCGGATTACCGCGTCGGCCAGCGCGCTCGCTTCGCGCTTGACCACGATGGCGGCGTCACGGCGCGCGACCTCGTCCAGGTGGGTGGTGTCGGTGGCGATCAGCACACCGCCTGCGGCCAGGGTCTCCATGGCAGAGACGGAGTTGCCTTCGAAATGGGAAGTCAGCAGCACGCAGTCGGCCGCCTTCAGCAAAGCAAAGCGCTCGTCGCTGTACACCGGATCGAGAATGTGCACCCGCTGGTCCAGGCCCGCGGCCCGGGCCTTCTGTCTCAGTCGAGCGGCGTCGCCGTCATCGGGGCCGATAAGGTAAAGGCTGGCAACGACGCCCTGGGCCTTGAGCCGGCTCAACGCGTCCAGCTGCAGCCCGAGCCCCTTGGTGGAATGAAGCCGGCCCAGGTAGAGCAGATTGGGGCCCCCGTTGGTGAACAACGTCGGAGACAGAGCGCTCGCCGCCCGATGCACTGCATCGACCTCGATGCCGTTGGGAATGATTGCGGTCCGCTGTCCGGGGCGTGGCGGCCACGCTGCAGTGTTCAGCTCATCGGCGGTGAGAAAATGAAACCCCGCCGCCCCGTCGGAGGTGGCGCGATCCAGCAGCATTCGGAACAAGCGTTTGAAGCTCTGCTTTTGCCGAACGGCTTCTGGGTCCAGCATGCCCCTGGGGCTTAACACGTAGGGCACCCGTGACTTTCGGGCGATACGCGCCGCGGCCGTAATGGTGCCGTTCCAGAGGCTGTGCAGGTGAACCAGATCGGCGCCGGCAATTTCCTCCTTGAGCACCCGCAGCATTTCGCGCGAGGGCAGCTCGAACGGAAGCGGCAGGTGAGCGCAGCGGCGAACGGCTAGGCCGTCGCTCGCTTCTTCAGCGACACAATTTTCAATTCCTAGATCCGCATCGCCGGTGACCACACGCACCTGCGTCCCAAGACGACTCTGCGCGGAAGCGAGTCGCATCACGCTGCGCGCCGGCCCGCCGCCGGCGACGTCCAGGGAGGGCACCACGTGCACCACCCTCAGGATGCCGGGCTCACGATCCGGCACGCTGGGAAACCTCTCCGGGTGTGGCTTGACCGAGCGCCATCCGAGCCGCCTCCAGGGCGCCGCGGGCGAATCGGTCCAGGTCCCAGCGGGCAATACGGGCCGCAGCCGCCTCGCCCATGGCTGTCCAACGCGCTCGGTCGGCGGCGGCCGCCTCAAGTCCTGCCATCACGGCGTCTTTCGACGACGCGTCGAAGGTCCAGCCGGTTTCCGGCGTGACCAGATCTTCAGCGCAGCCGCACTGTCGCGAGACCAGCACCGGCAATCCCGAGGCCATGGCCTCGTTGACCACCAGTCCCCAGGGCTCGCTCAAGCTCGGCTGCCAGTAGACGTCGTGGCCGGCGTACTCAGAAACCAGCGCGTCGTATGCTCGAAAGCCGGACAGACGGATGCGCTCTCGGCTGCCGTCGGCGATCTCCTGCAGGCGTCGCTGGTCGGACCCGTAGCCGACGATGGTCCAGCGCCACTCATGCGCCGCGTCCTGTCGCCGGCAGAACTCGAGAAAGGCCCGGGCCGCCGGGACCAGGTTTTTTTCCGGAATCAGCCGGCTGACGGTGAGCAGCCGAAAGCCCTGCTTGCGCCGGAGCGCTCTTGCCCTGGCGAAATGTTGATTGTCCACCACGTCGCAGCCCAGGGTGATGGCGCTTGCGGGCACGCCCAAGGATTCGAGATAGCGCGAAGAAGACCGCCCGGCGGCGAAGGCCGCGCCGCAGCCGCGGGCCAGCCGCGCCTTCATCCACTCCTTAAACCGCCCCCGCGGGCGGTCCTCAGCCTGGCTATCGGAGATGAGCACGCGGGCGACTCCTTTAATCAGGCACCAGGCGTGGCACAGGAGAGCGTCCCGGGCGGACCAGCCGTTGACAAACACCACGTCGGGATTGAGCCGATTCAGGGCGCGATAGAGCTTGAGCAGACCCATCCAGGAAAGCCGGTCGCGGGCGTCGCCGTCCAAGTCGAGCCGGATCACGGACTGATCCAGCGGGTGGGACCAGCGGTACTGGCGGGAGGTCGGGAAGAGGCTCACGGGAACCAGCTCCAGATCGGCGGCGGCGAACGCGCTTCGAGTGGGCTCGATGCGTGCGCAGTGGTACGGCCCGAAATACCGGTAGGGGAGCAGCGCTCTCTTCATGCTGACAAGTATTGGCGGCGCGGGGGAAAAGTTCAGCGGCCGCCGTCTCCGGCGGGCGGCCCGATTTAAGGATGTCGCGGCAAGTCCCTGCCGGGGCCAGGCTCAGCCGCGGTCTGCGAGCGCCGCTGGCTTCTTTTCAGGTAAACCGCCAGCAAGGCGGGGAACAGAATTACGAATAGCCCCATGTAGAACATCTCCGGAACGCCGCCGCGAACGATCATGGCGGTCCAGATAGCGGCCGTCGCGCCGATCTGGATCTTCAGCGGCTGCGCAATGTGCAGTCCTCGGATCGCGTCGTCGCCCTTTCTTGCGGCGAATCCCAGCAGCCCCGCCCACAGAAACACGCCCAAGTAGCCGAAGTTGCCGTAACCCTCGCCCGGCAGCCCGGAGGCAATGCTGGCCGAGCGGGCGTTCAAGCTTTCGCCCCTCAAGCGAGTGAGATGGAGGCTGAAGGGATACGGCTTGCTCGGCCACACCGGCCTCGGCACCCAGCCCAGCACCAGCGCCACCAGAGATTTTCCGTTCTGGTAAGGGATCTTTTCCGGGAAGCCCTCGACGATTTCCGCCAGGGAGTCGTAGATGTTGAAGGCACCGGTGACATGCTGCTCCGGGTTGATGGCGCGCCAGCCGCCCTCGTAGTTACGAATGTCTCCCCCGCGCATGGCCGACATGGCGCCCCAAGACACAATGATCACGAAGGCGGCCGAAACCAGCCACATCCATCGAAACGAACGCAGTCCGCGCCGCTCCGAGATCACCGACCAGATGGCGACGATCAAAGGCGTGATGGCGTAAAAAAAGACCGCCCGGGAACCCCTGAGGAAGCCGATGGCGGAGGTGAGCACCAGCACACACCAGCACAGGGTCAGGATCACCAGTCCCGCTTTTCTCTAGCGCGTGAGCAGCACCACGGCCGACGCGGCCGCCAGGTAAATGCCTGAAACCACCACCATGCCGGCGTAATAACCCAGCACCGGGTTGGCGTTAGCGGCGGCCCCTTCGATCCGGCCGCGCATGGTCAGCAGCAGGGTGGTGGCCGGTACCTGGAACGCCGTCACCTGGTCAACCACGAAGATCATCCAGCCGAGAACGCCGAGGATCAGAAAGCTGACGAGATTTTTCTGTGTCCTCGGGTCGAGCGCCGGATCTGGAATGATTTCGAAGCCCGCCCTTCGGCTGGGCGTGAACCACCAGTACCCGATTTCAAAGCCCACCACGCTGAGGATCAGCATCCATCCCACGGCTTCGATGGTCTCGCTAGTGATGCGGGCGCTGATGGCTTCGGTGTCGAACAGCGGAATGGACAGAAAGAAGGCGAAGAAGCCGACGTGAAAGCCGGCGCGCATGAAGCTTGCCAGCGCCGGCCGGTTACTGCCGAACGTTGCCAGCACCGCGGTGGAGGCGACCAGCGCGGCAAACGGGTGAATCAGGGGCGGATGGTCCGCGGTCAGGAGCGCGAACAGCGCCGCGATGATGACAAGGAACAGAAAACCGGCGGTGAACCGGTTGGGCGACGGTATCAATGTAGGATCGAAGCGCATGGCTGTCAGGCTGTTATCGTCTCCCGGGCGTCATCCCTTAAGACCCGGTCGAAGTCGCCGGCGGCGCGTTCCCAGGTGGCCCAGCGGCGTGCCGCCGTCGCGCCTTGACGCAGCGCCGCGTAGGCGCCCTCATCGGCGCACAGCACGCCGATGGCGTTCGCCAGTCCTCTCGGGTCCACGTCCGCATCCACCAGCACGCCCGCGGCGTCGGGTACGGCGTCCGGGATACCGCCCACCCGTGTGCCCACCACCGGGATGCCCAAACGCAGGAACTCCAGCAGCGCGATTCCAAGAGCCTCGGCATAGGAAGGCAGACACCCCAGCGTGCACTGACCCAGGGCGTCGATGAACCGTTCCGGTTCGGTGCGCTTGTCGATGAAACCCGTCGCCTCCACGCCATCTGCTTGTCGCAGGTCGCCCGGACAGTGACCAATAACGCGAAGCCGCACTCGGACGCCTTCGCTGCGAAGCAGCGCCACCGCGCGCGCCAGTCGGTGAAGACCTTTCCTTAAATAATCCTTTCCAATAAACCCAACGATGAACTCCGAATCGTGGCCGCCGGGCCGCGCCTCGTATCGCGCCACAAGCCCCTCGTCCAAATTTGCACCGGGCACGACAACGGAAACGCGATTACCGACGATCGCGTATTTTGTCTTCAGTATCTCTGCAGATCGGCTCGACATCGTGACAATCCGTCTCGCGGCACGATAACCCGATGCCTCCAGATCGAGGGCTTCCCGGGCCACCCGGCGGCCGATTTTTGTCCCCAGCGCGTAGTCCTCGAACAGCTCGGTCAAAGTCATGTCGATGTAGGGCACCAGGCTGAAGATCGG
>JBFIYQ010000111.1:0-8176 GCA_041605275.1 Gammaproteobacteria bacterium | reverse complement strand
CTACGTGGGCGCCGGTACGGTGGAGTTTCTGTTGGATCCCGAGGCGGCGAAAAAAACCAGGAAAAAAGACCATCCTTTTTACTTTATGGAAATGAATACGCGGCTCCAGGTGGAGCACCCGGTAACCGAGATGGTGCTGGACGTGGACCTGGTGGAATGGCAGCTGCGGGTCGCTTCCGGGGAGCCGCTGCCGAAGACATCCGCGGAACTCAGCCCTACAGGACACGCCATCGAGGCGCGAATTTACGCCGAGGATCCGGCGCGCGGATTTCTGCCCGCGTCCGGGCGCCTTACTCATTTGCGCGCGCCGGCGGGACCTGGAGTGCGCGTGGACACCGGCGTGCGTCAGGGCGACGACATCGGCGTACATTACGACCCAATGATCGCCAAGCTGATCGCCCACGGACGCGACCGTGCTGAAGCCGTGCGCCGCTTGAGACGCGCGCTCGAAGGCTACGAAATCCTCGGCATCACCACTAACGTCGCCTACCTCTCCCGCATTCTGGCAACTTCCGCTTACACCGCCGCCGACATCGATACGGGATTCGCCGGACGGTTCAAGGAAACGCTTCTGCCACCGCCAGGTTCTGGATTCGAACCCGATTACGCGGCGGTGGCGGCAATTCTTCACCTCAGCTTGAACGGTCTGAACCCCGGAGGGCGCACTACGGAAAATGACCGATCTCCGTGGTCCAGGCTTCGGGGGTTTCGACTTAACGCCGACGCCGTCGAGCACTTGAGGCTTCGCGCAGATGAAGAGACCCGCGCCTTCACCCTGACCCGCAGGGCCAAAGGCATGAAAATCACCTGCGGTGAAACTTCGTTCGACTGCGCGGCTCGGATCGGTTCAGACGGCGCCATCGACGCGCATATCGACGGCCGCCGCGTGCGCGCTGTGGCGACATTTGATCACGGTAGGATCGAAATCTGGGTCGAAGGCAACGTGCGTCAGTTCACGCTGGTCGATCCCGACGAGCGGCGCGCCGCCGCCCAGTCCGGCCACGGACATCTGACGGCGCCCATGCCGGGTAAGATCATTGCGGTGCTTGTGGAAGCAGGCGCCGTTGTCGCCCGAGGTCAACCGCTGGTGACCATGGAGGCGATGAAAATGGAGCACACGGTGGCGGCGCCTTTTGACGGCGTGGTGGAAACAGTGCGGTTCGGAGTGGGCGATCTGGTCAGCGAGGGCGCCGACCTGATTCATTTGAGCGCCCGGCCGTGAGAATGGCGCTGCGCTAGCGGCGCCGGCGTTTCAGCGGTCCGGCTCGATATAAAGAAAGCCGATTCCGGCCGCGATACCTACCCCATTGTTCTTTTCAAGTGCCACGGGATTGAGGCCGATGCGGTCCGCGTAGCCGCCCACGAGGCCCGCGGAATTGAGCCGGGTGCTCTCCGTAGCCGCGACCTTGCTGCCGAAGTATTTGCCGCTCAAAGAGTGCTGGCCGGGCGTAACGCTGGATGAAGAAATTACGTTGAACGCAAACCTATCGTTACCCTTGAAGCTCAAGTCCAGCCCCATGGCGATGCCCGACTCGCCTTTGTAACGCTCGACCTGTCCGCCGGGATACTTGATCGAACATCGGATATCCGCGGTTGATCGCACCGCCAGGCTGACTCGGGATTTGGAAACGTATTTACAGGTAAGAACGCCGAGGTCTTCGTCGGTTGCACCGGATTCGGGCGTCAGAGCAACCATCAGCAATATCGCTGCGATCGCAGACCATCTAGAAAGCGTAGGTCCCATCGATCTTCCCGTGTTCTGGTTTGTATTCCGGGAGTGTCCGTAAACGCCGGCCATGGCACCTCGGACGTAGGACGCGCATTTTCTCAACCCTGCGGGGTAATGTCCACGAGAACGGCGTTCGTGCGCGAAACACCGCGGTAGAAATGGCCGGGAACCTGTTTTGCAGGTGGTTCGGGCGTCAGCCCCGTGCGCCCGCCGCTTCCAGCATTGGCTCTGGAAGCAGCACCTCGTCCACCTCGACTAAAGTCTCCGCGCTGAAGCCGTTGAACTTGGTTGCAGCGGCATTACTGTATGCACCCACCTGACCAATTTCGATCCAGTCGTCTTCGCGCACGTCGTCGGGCAATAAAAACGGATGCGGAAGCACGTCGAAAGAATCACACGTGGGACCGTAGACTTTGAACGCACGAAGCGTTTGCGACGGTTCGCCGTCAAGCCGAATGAGTCTCGCCGGTAGCTGCATCTTCGCAAGCACGAGCTCCGACAAACTGCCGTAAATGCCGTCGTTGATATACAGTTCGTTTTCTTTACGCAACAGCACCTGAACCAGAAGCGAGCACCCATCCGCGACCAGCGCACGACCCGGCTCACACATCAATACGCAATCGTTACGAAGCCCGAGGGATTTGACTCCCTTCCGGATCGCCTTGAAATAGGCGTCCAGGGGCGCCGCGCCCTGGCCCGGGTAGTTGGCGGGGAAGCCCCCGCCAACGTCCAGGTACTGGATATCCACGCCAGCTCTACCTAGAACATAGCCGGCCAGGTTTAGAGCCTCGCCGAAGGCCCGGGGCTCCAGGCACTGGGAGCCTACGTGGAAGGAAAGACCCGGACGAAAACCTTCCTTTTTCACCCGTTTCAAAAGATCGATGGTGGCCTCTGGAGACGCGCCGAACTTCGCGGCGAGATTGTAAATCGCCTTGGTTTCCGCCGTCTTCAAACGGACGAAAACATTGACGCTCTCACTCTCAGCGGCATCAACGATCTTTTCCAGCTCCGAGTGGTGATCGATGACGAAATCGCGGACGCCATAGACCTCGAAGGCCGTGCGCGTCACCGCACGGCTCTTCACCGGGTGCATGAAGTAGGTCTGAGCATCCGGGTGCGATTCTGATACTTGCGCGATTTCGGGAAGAGAAGCGGTGTCGAAGTGGCGCACGCCGGCATCATAAAGGGCCTGCAGCACCCGAGGATGCGGATTGCACTTTACCGCGTAAAGCACGCGGCCCGGAAACGCCCTCAAGAAGTGCTTCGCGTTTGCCGTAATCTTTGACGGAGACAGGCAGTAAACCGGATAGCTGGGCTCGATGGCCTCCGCAACCGACCTGGCGTCCGCGTAACGTTTCTCGGTCATAGCTTCCTCGAATCCGACGATCTGACGACGCCGAATATTCCCGGCGATGTTCCGCAAACGGCTCGTTCCCGGGCGCGCCGGTCCCGGCTCGCGTCTGGGTAATGAAAATCGCGCCTCACCGGGCTGCTCCCGGTGTGCGGGAGCGGCTGCGGACTATTAGAATGTCCGCGCATTGGATTAAGCGCCGGCCCCGCCCCGGGGCCGAAAGGACCCCACGGTATACGATTAACGGCGCCCCGCGCTACGGGAAGCAAAACGGCCCCTAAAAACATGCTGATCGTCGATGAATATTCCCAATAACATAAGGATAGTCGAGGTTGGGCCGAGAGACGGCCTTCAGAACGAGCCCCAGACGGTTTCCACCGCGATAAAAATCGAGCTCATCAACCGGCTTTCCGACACCGGACTCAAGGCCATCGAGGCCACGGCCTTCGTTTCCCCCAGGTGGGTGCCGCAAATGGCGGATAACGCCGAGGTCATGGCGGGGATTCGCCGTGGGCCCGGAATCAGTTACCCCGTCCTCGTTCCCAATATGAAGGGTCTCGAGGGCGCGATGCGCGCAGATTGCGACGAGGTCGCAGTGTTCGCCGCAGCTTCGGAAAGTTTCTCCAGAAAAAACATCAATTGCTCCATCGGCGAGAGCCTGGAACGATTCGCGCCGGTGATCGATGCGGCAAAGGAGAAGAACGTCCGAGTTCGCGGCTATATCTCCTGCGTTCTCGGCTGCCCTTACGAAGGCAAAGTTTCCGCCGAGGCCGTCGCCCGGGTGGCCGCGCGCCTGTTCGAAATGGGCTGCTACGAAATCTCCCTCGGCGATACCGTCGGAACCGGCACCGCCGGCGAGACCCAGGCCATGATCGACGCGGTAACGGAGAAAGTCCCCGTGGAAAGTATCGCCGGTCATTTCCACGACACCTACGGTCAGGCCCTTGCCAATGTGCTCGCCGCGATGCAGCGGGGCGTTGCCGTTTTCGACAGCTCCGTTGCGGGCCTGGGTGGGTGTCCCTACGCCCGCGGCGCCACCGGAAACGTGGCCACGGAAGACTTGCTCTACATGCTCAACGGACTGGGGATCAATAGCGGCGTGGACCTGGAGGCGATCGTGGACATCGCCAAATTCATCAGCGAGGCCCTCGGTCGCCCGCCGGTGTCTCGCGTTGCCCGCGCCATGCTGGCAAAGCGGCAAGCCCGTGATGCGTGATGCGTGATGCGTGATGCGTGATGCGTGATGCGTGATGCGTGATGCGTGATGCGTGATGCGAAGAGCGTAATTGGTTTTGGCACCCTGTCAATTCGCGTTACCCGTCACGCGTCACTTGCTTGCGACGGATGCCCTCCGGCAGGGTGCTGACCCGCAGCATCTCCGAGCTACTGAAAAGTGCATGCTGAGACAAATAATCGATCAGCATATCGGTGGCGTCCATACCCCAGAAAAGATTGCCGTCAACCTCAAACGTGGGCACCCCGAAAACCCCGCGCTCCGCTGCTTGCTCGGTGTTCGTCCGCAGCGCATCTTTGGTTTCCGGCGACTGGAGAAGGGATTCGGCGCCGGCGAGCCCCAGCCCCGAGACAAGTCTGTCCCATTCCGGACCATCGTCGAGAGCGCGGCCTTCCGCCCAGATAAAGCGAAAAATTTGCGACACGGACTCGGCGGTTGCGCCGGCGGCGATGCACAATCGAAGCGCTCTTAAGGGATTGAAGGGATGGGCCGGAGGCATGCGGAAAGGGATGCCGTGGCGATTCGCGTACCAGTGCACGTAGCGGTAAGTGAACACCCGCTTTGGCGGCACTTCAGCGGGGCCCTTGGTTTTCCAGTGATCAAGTAATCCCGCGAAAAGGACCGGCACGAAGGTTATCCGCTGTGCTCGCGGAAGGTCACGAAATCTGTGCGTCTGCAGATACGAAAACGGCGAGACGAAGTCCAAATACCAGTTGAGTTGAAACATGTGATGTCAAAGCCGACCGATACCAATGCGCTGGAGGCCAAGTTTTTGCACAGCCCGGCTGTCGAACATGGCGGATGCTCGCTGGTTGATGGGGACGGGCACGTCCAAAACGAGACCCCGCATCCACCATCTGCCTTCTATCGTCTGTCAGCCTCGCGCCGGCGCACTCCGGCGACACAAAAGATCGCCACCCCGCCAGACCTCAAAGTCGCGCCTTCACATAGCTCCCCGGCGCATCCTCGATCACCTCGAGCTCGCAGTCGCCCGGCTCGCGCTTCGGGACCACGCCGTCGTTGTGCTCGCTGACCCATTCCGACCAGTCCGTCCACCAGGAACCCTCGTGCTGCTCCGCGCCTGCGAGCCACTCGTCGGGATTCTGGGGCAGCGTCTGATTGACCCAGTAGCCGTACTTTTTCGCCGCAGGTGGATTGATGACACCAGCGATATGTCCCGATGCCCCGAGCACGAATCGGATAGGACCAGAGTAAATTTGAGTCGCGGCGTAGGTGGATTTCCACGGCGCGATATGGTCCTCCTTGGTCGAAAGAATGTAGACGGGCGTTTTGATCTTGGTGAGGTCGATGGGTACCTCGTCAAGGGTGATGCCGCCTGGCTTACACAACATGTTTTTCTGATACATGTTGCGCAGATAAAAACTGTGCATGTTGCGCGGCATCCGCGTAGAGTCCGAGTTCCAGTAGAGCAGATCGAAGGGAAAGGGTTCGCGTCCCATCAGGTAGTTGTTGACAACAAAGCTCCAGATCAGATCGTTAGCCCTGAGCAGGTTGAAGGCTTCGGCCATGTTTGAACCCTCGAAATAGCCGGTTTCCTCCATGCTTTCTTCCATCAGCGAGAGCTGCTCCTCATCGATGAACACGCCCAGCTCGCCCGGCTCGGAGAAATCGACCATCGATGTAAAGAACGTGGCGCACTTGATGCGGTCGTCGTTCTTCTCCGTCATGTAGGCCAGCGTGCAGGCCAGCAGCGTACCGCCCAGGCAGTAACCGATGGCCTTCACGTCGCGATCACCGGTCGCTTTTCCGATAGCATCCAGCGCCGCCAGTGGCCCTTCGTGCATGTAGTCGTCGAAGCTCTTATCCGCCAGGGTCGCGTCAGGATTGACCCAGGAGATAACAAACACGGTGTGACCCTCGTCTACCGCCCACTTGATGAAGGAGTTCTTCTCACGCAGATCGAGGATGTAGTACTTGTTGATCCACGGCGGGATGATGAGCAGCGGACGCTTGTGCACGATTTCCGTGGAAGGCGTGTACTGGAGCAGCTGCATCAGGTCGTTCTGAAAAACTACCTTGCCCGGAGTCACGGCAACGTTGACACCAAGCTCGAACTTTTCCAGGTCGGTCATCTTGACGCGAAGCTTGCCTTTGCCACGCTCCAGGTCTTCGAGCATGTTGCTCAACCCCTGGAGAAGATTTTCCCCTCCGGTCTCGATGGTGCGGCGGATCACCTGGGGATTGGTCATGGCGAAATTCGTTGGCGCCAGGGCGTCCACGTACTGGCGGGTATAAAAATCCACTTTTTCCGCAGTCTTGGGGTCCAGGCCCTCGACGTTGCGCACGCTGTCCAGCATGAATTCAGAAGCAAGCAGGTAGGACTGCTTGATGTAATCGAAGACGGGGTTCTCCTCCCACTCTTCGTCCTTGAAGCGCTTGTCGCTGGGCGCAGGCGTCGCCACGGGCTCCGCTTCCTCCCCCATCATGCGCTTGGTGGTGTTCTGCCAGAGCTCCATATACCCCTGCCACAGCTTCATCTGGGATTCCATGAGTTTTGCCGGGTCGCTCATCATGCGGGTGGTGAGCTCCTGGAAAGCGTGCCCGATGACCGTCGGGTCAAGCACGTTGTAGTCGCTCTTGCCCGACGACTGACGCTCGATGAATTCCTGAACCACCCGCTGGCTCTGCTCAGCGATCTTGGCCATGGTCTGATTGACCTTTTCCGGGTCAGGCAGATGGATTTCCGGCTCTTGGCTGTCGCTCATGACGGGGTCCTCTGATAATTCTGGGCGGTGCACGTACGGGGGCGGGGAAAATATATTGCGGTGCAGCATATCACCCTAGGGGGGTGACTACGAATTCCCGGCGCCTCCGCGGGATCGACCGGATCCTGCCCCTTAAGCCGGGGGTATGGAATAGGTGCAGGTGACGTGGGCCACCAGCTCGTCGCTGCCGTCGGTGTACAGATAGACCTCCCCCACCGCCAGGCGCCGTCCGAGCTTCAAGATCCGGCCTTTGGCGATAATGTCACCTGGATCGGGCCGGCGAAGAAAATTGATGTTGAGGCTGGTGGTGACGGCGAGCTTCACCGGGCCGATCAGGCTCATGACCACGCCCCAGGTGACGAAGTCCGCCAGCGACATCAGCACCGGTCCGGCCACGGTCCCTCCGGGGCGAATGAAGGCCTCGCGGTAGGGCACCCGGGCATCCACCTCGCCGGGGGCGACGCGGTCAATCAGCACCCCCATCTCGCCCGCTACCGGGACTTCTTCACGGGCCAGACGCTCAAGCTCCGCGGCGCTGATCTTTGCCTCGCTCACCGCCTGCTGCCCCTCACTCCGGTCCGCGTCGGCGACGGCACCTTGCGACCCAATTCGGTCCTGTCCACAATGAGAACTCACCGGTCTTGAATGGAAAGCAGATTCTACGTGAGCACACCCGCGCAATCTCTAAAAAACGAATCGGTACTGCTGCGCGATTCGCGTGACGGCGTCGTTACCCTGACGCTCAATCGGCCGCAGAGCTATAACGCGTTGAACGAGTCTCTTCTAGCGGCGCTGTCCTCGGCGCTGGACGAAATCGAAGACGACAAGTCCGTGCGTGTGCTGGTAATCGCTGCTAACGGCAAGGCGTTCTGCACCGGGCACGACTTCAAGGAAATGCAGAGCAATCGCTCCGAGGTTTACTACCGCAAGCTGTTTTCCCGCAGCAGCGAGCTGATGATGCGACTCATGCGTCTGCCGCAGCCGGTCATCGCCCGTGTCCACGCGACCGCAACCGCTAACGGCTGCAATCTGGTCGCGTCCTGCGACCTCGCCGTGGCCTCGACCGAGGCGCGTTTCGCCGTGTCCGGCGTCAACTACGGGCTGTTTTGCAGCACCCCGAGTGTCGGCCTGTCTCG
>JBFIYQ010000110.1:0-8202 GCA_041605275.1 Gammaproteobacteria bacterium | reverse complement strand
GCGAGTACTGTCCTTTGGTCAGCCCGTAGATACGGTTATTGAACAGAACGATGTTGATATCGAGATTACGCCTAATGGCGTGCATCAAATGATTGCCGCCGATGCTCAGCCCGTCGCCGTCGCCAGTAATCACCCACACGCTCAGATCGGGTCGGGCCGCCTTCAGTCCAGTGGCAATGGCCGGGGCGCGGCCGTGAATGCCGTGAATGCCATAGGTTTTGAGGTAGTAGGGGAAACGGCTGGAGCAACCGATGCCGGAAACGAATACGGTCTTCTCCGGAGCGACGCCGATGTCCGGCAATACTTTCTTCATCTGAGCGAGAATCGAGTAGTCTCCGCAGCCCGGGCACCAGCGGATATCCTGGTCGCTGGCGAAATCATCCGCGGTGTAGGTGTTTTCTGACTTGGACGCCATGGGCCTGCTCAGTTAATCAAATCTTTGATCCGCTCTTCGATCTCGCCTGCGCTGAAAGGCCTTCCGGTGGTCTTGTTGAGACCGACGGCATCGATCAAAAACCTGGAGCGGATCAGCATGCGAAGCTGTCCTGAGTTGAGCTCCGGGATCAGCACTCGGCGATAGCGCCCCAACAGCTCGCCCATGTTTGAAGGCATCGGGTGCAGGTGACGCATGTTGGCCAAGGCCACGCTGGCCCCGGACTGCTGTAACCGCGCGACCGCCGAAGCGCAGGCACCGTACACCCCGCCCCAGGAGAGCACCAGCAGGTCGCCGGATTCCGGACCCTGCACCGTCTGCGGCGGGATCACCGAGGCGACGTTTTCCACTTTGCGCGCCCGCACCCGCACCATGTGGTTGTGGTTCTCGGGGTCGTAGCTGACGTTGCCCGTAATGTCCTGCTTCTCTAAGCCCCCGACGCGGTGCATGAGGCCGGCCGTGCCCGGCAGCGCCCAGGGGCGGACCAGACGCTCGTCCCGGGCATAGGGCATGAAGGGCGCGCCGTTGGAAGTTGCCTCCGGATGGGTGACAGGGATGGGAGCGAGGGCCTCAACGTCGGGGATTTTCCACGGCTCCGCGCTGGTGGCGATGAAGGCGTCGGAAAGCACCACCACCGGTGTCATAAAGGCGACGGCAATGCGCCAGGCCTCGCAGATGGTGTCGAAGCAGTCCGCCGGAGTGCTCGCCGCGAGCACCGGCATAGGTGCTTCGCCGCTGCGCCCGAACATGACTTGAAGCAGATCCGCCTGCTCGGTCTTGGTGGGCATTCCGGTGCTGGGGCCGGCCCGCTGGATGTCGAGAACCAGCAGCGGCAGCTCCAGCATCACGGCGAGACCCAGGGCCTCGCTCTTGAGCGCGATCCCGGGACCGGCCGAAGCGGTAACTCCCATGGCGCCGCCGAAAGCCGCGCCGATGACCGAGGTGATCGCCGCAATCTCGTCCTCCGCCTGGAAGGTGCGCACACCGAACTGCTTGTGTCGGCTCAGCTCATGGAGGATATCGCTCGCGGGGGTGATGGGGTACGAGCCGTAAAACAGCTCCTTCCCACTCAAACTGGCCGCGGTGATGAGTCCCCAGGCAAAGCCCTGGTTGCCGGTGATGTTTCGATAGCGTCCCGGCGCCATCTCCGCCGGCGGCACGTGATAGCTGCCGGTGACGCTTTCGGAGGTTTCGCCGAAGTTCCACCCCGCCTCCAGAGCCCGTCGGTTGGCCTCGGCCACGTCGGGGGCGTTCTTGAACTTGCTCCCGATGAAGCGCCGGGTGGGCTCCGGGTCGCGCCCGTAGACCCAGTACACCAGCCCCAAGGCAAAGAAGTTACGGCAGCGCTCGGAGAGTTTCTTTCCCAGCCCGGTTTGCTCCACCGCCGCGCGGGTGAGCTTAGTGATGGGAGCGCGGATGAGCTGGTAACCGTCCAGGCTGCCGTTCTCCAGCGGGTTCTCCGCATAGTGGGCAAGCTTTAAGCCCTTGGCGTCGAAGGCATCCTCATCGACGATCAGAATTCCGTGGGGCTCCAGATCCCGCAGATTTTCCCGCAGGGCCGCGGGGTTCATCGCCACCAGAGCGTCCAGACGGTCGCCGGGAGTGAGGACGTCCCGGGCGGCGAAATGAATTTGAAACCCGCTCACTCCGGCCAGCGTGCCTTTGGGGGCGCGGATCTCCGCCGGAAAGTCGGGCAGGGTGGCGACGTCGTTACCCGCCAGGGCCGAGGTGTTGGTGAGCTGGGTGCCGACCAGCTGCATCCCGTCGCCGGAATCGCCGGCCAGGCGCACGGTGGCCGTCTCCAGCTCCCGCACCGGTCTCGGTCGTCCCGCAGGGACTTGTGACTCCGCCGTGCTCACGTTCGAGGAAATTTGCGCAATTTACTGGTTTTCAAGGGGTTAATTGTCACCGTTTAACACGCTACCGGATCCGGTTCAAGCGGCGATCGACCGTGGCGGGCGGAAACGGTTCCCCTCGGGCTCGGCAAAGCGACGCTGCGGAATTTGATCTGACTCAAGGGGGTAACGATTAATGGCGTGTAATTGTAGTATTTCGCGGCGGGGGAAGGCCGCAGGCCCGATGCGCGCGCCGCGCGCAGACTATCTCAAGCTCGATTACTCAGGCCCGATCGATTCGGAGATTATTGATGCCCATACGCCATGTCGCCGGTCTTTTCATCGATCCTAAAGCCGAGTGGCGGCGAGTCGAGGAGAAGAACTACAGCATCGCCGCCTGCCTCCTTGGGCACACCCTGATCTTCGCGCTGATCCCGGCAGTGTCGGGTTTTATCGGAACCACCCAGATCGGGTGGCAAATCGGCGTCGGCGATCCGGTGAAGCTGACCACGGCGAGCGCCGGCCCGATAGCCGTTCTCTACTATCTCGCCATGGTCGCCGCCGTCATCGGCGTCGGCGTGGTGATTCGATGGATGGGCCAGACTTACGGCGCCGACCAGCCTTTGTCTAAATGCATGGTGCTCGCCTCGTTGACGGCATCCCCGCTCTTCCTGATCGGCATCATGCAGCTTTACCCGGTGTTGTGGCTCAACTTCGTGGTCGGCCTGGTGGCGCTCGGTTATACCGTTTACATCTTCTACTCGGGCGTGCCGATCATGATGCAGATCTCGCAGGAGCGCGGGTTTCTTTTCGGTTCGGCCGTGCTCGCTTTCGGACTGGTGACCCTGGTCGGGATGCTCGCGGTGACGGTTTTACTCTGGGGCGCGGGTCTGGCGCCGTCGTTCACCCGCTGATGGAATCGAAATTGATGCCGGCAAAACAGGAGACGAACTCGATATGAGCCAGGCGGAGACATATAACTACAAGGTCGTCAGACAGTTCGCCATCATGACCATCGTCTGGGGCATCGTGGGCATGGCGGTGGGCGTATTCATCGCCGCGCAGCTGGCGTGGCCGGCGCTGAATTTCGATATTCCCTGGCTCACCTTCAGCCGCCTGCGGCCGCTGCACACCAACGCGGTCATTTTCGCCTTCGGCGGTTCCGCGCTGTTCGCGACCTCATACTACGTGGTTCAGCGCACCTGCCACGTGCGTCTTTACGCCGAGCGGCTGGCGTCGTTCACCTTCTGGGGCTGGCAGGCAGTGATCGTTCTGGCGGCGGTGACCCTGCCGCTGGGAATCACCACCACCAAGGAGTACGCCGAGCTCGAGTGGCCCATCGATATTCTGATCACGTTGGTTTGGCTGGCCTACGCCGTGGTTTTCTTCGGCACCCTGGCCAAGCGCAGGATCAGGCACATCTTCGTGGCCAACTGGTTCTTTGGCGCCTTCATATTGACCGTCGCCCTGCTGCACGTGGTCAACAGCGCGGCCGTTCCCGTCGGATTATGGAAGTCTTATTCAGCGTATGCCGGCGTGCAGGACGCGATGATTCAGTGGTGGTACGGGCATAACGCCGTGGGATTCTTTCTCACCGCCGGCTTCCTCGGCATCATGTACTACTTCGTGCCGAAGCAGGCGAACCGGCCCATTTACTCTTACCGTCTGTCCATCGTCCACTTCTGGGCGCTGGTGTTCACCTATATCTGGGCGGGACCCCATCACCTGCACTACACGGCGCTGCCGGACTGGGCGCAGTCGCTTGGCATGGTCATGTCGCTGATACTTCTGGCGCCCTCCTGGGGCGGCATGATCAACGGCATCATGACGCTGTCGGGGGCGTGGGAGAAACTGCGAACGGATCCGGTGCTGCGATTTCTGATCGTGTCGATCTCCTTTTACGGCATGTCCACCTTCGAGGGTCCGATGATGGCCATCAAAACGGTGAACGCGCTGTCCCACTACACCGACTGGACCATCGGCCACGTGCACTCCGGCGCTCTCGGATGGGTGGCGCTGATTTCGCTTGGGGCCATGTATTACCTCATTCCGCGCCTGTTCGGACGAGAGCTTTACAGCCTGAAGCTGGTGGAGGTTCATTTTTGGGTTTCCACCGTAGGCATCGTGCTCTATATCACCGCCATGTGGGTGTCGGGAGTGATGCAGGGACTCATGTGGCGGGCCGTCGATCAGGACGGCACGCTGACCTACAGCTTCGTCGAGTCGGTGCAGGCGATGCATCCGTTTTACGTCATCAGATTTCTCGGCGGGCTTGCTTTCCTTGGCGGTACCGTGGTGATGGCCTACAACCTGTGGAAAACCGTCGCCGGCGCCAAGGCGGTCGAAGCGCCCATACCGGCGCCGGCTCACTGAGGACGCGACCATGGCCAAGGGACATGAATCCGTAGAGACCAACGTCGGCCTTCTCATAGTGCTCACCCTGGTGGTGGTGAGCATCGGTTTTGTCGCTCTGGTGCCGCCGCTGTTCTTTCAGCCGAGCCTCACTCAGCCGGTGGACGGCCTGAAGCCTTACGGCGCGCTGGAGCTCGCGGGGCGGGATATCTATATCCGCGAATCGTGCATGGTGTGTCATTCGCAGATGATCCGGCCCTTCCGCGCCGAGACCGAACGTTACGGTCATTACTCGGTGGCGGGAGAGTTCGTCTATGACCGCCCCTTCCAGTGGGGCTCCAAGCGCACCGGCCCGGATTTACATCGGGTGGGCGGGCGATACAGCGACGAATGGCACCGCGTGCACCTGATTAATCCGCGGGACGTGGTTCCCGAATCCATCATGCCCGGGTATCCCTGGCTGGAGGACACCGTCTTGCGCACGGACACCATTCAGAAAAAGATGCGGGTGCTGAGAAGCCTGGGGCACCCGTACACGGACGGGGAAATCGAGGCTGCTCCGGCGGCGCTGGAAGGAAAGACCGAGATGGACGCCATCATCGCTTACCTCCAGTCGCTTGGCACCGCGATTAAGACCCGGAAATAGACCATGGACGCAGCATTACTGCATTCCCTGTGGACGGTATTGCTGCTGGTGATTTTTGTCGCCATCGTCGTTTGGGTTTTCGTTATCAAGCGGTCCGGCGATTTCGACGAGGTGGCGCGCATGCCGCTGGAGGATGACGAATCCGACAACAAACTAACCCGAGGTAAAGGGCGCACAGATGAGTGATTTTAGTGGACCGTTCTGGACCATCGTGATTGTCATCGCCACGCTGGGCGGAATCGCCGGCCTGTGGTTGTTGACCGTGTGGCAGTCGAGAGTCGGATCGGCGGATCAGAAAGAGACCACTGGCCACGTCTGGGACGAAGATCTGACGGAGCTAAACAACCCGCTGCCGCTGTGGTGGCGTAACCTGTTCTACGTCACTCTGGTCTTCGGAGTCGTTTATCTGCTGCTGTATCCCGGACTGGGATCTTTCGGGATGCTGCTCGACTGGACGCAGATCAAGCAGTACGAGGAGCAGATGGCGAAAGCCGAGGCTCGCTACGGACCGATATTCGAAAAATATCTCAATCAACCGGTGGACGAGGTGGTCAAGGATCCCGAGGGATTGAGGATCGGAGAGCGGCTATACGCCAGCTATTGCACGGTGTGTCATGGCTCAGACGCCGGGGGCGTCATCGGTTTTCCCAACTTAAGGGACGACGACTGGCTTTACGGCGGCACCCCGGAGGCCATCGAAGCCAGTATTCTCAACGGCCGCAATGGCGTCATGCCGGGATGGAAGGCGGCGCTCGGCGGTGACGAAGGGGTGGAGCAAATGACCGCTTATGTGCTGAGCCTGAGCGGACGCCAAGTCGATGATGCCAAGGCCGCCGCCGGACAAGCCAAATACGGCATGTTCTGTATCGGCTGTCACGGACCCGAAGGCAAGGGAAACCAGGCGCTCGGGGCGCCGAACCTGACCGACCAAATCTGGCTTTACGGCGGCTCGCCCAAGGCCATCGCCGCGAGCATCGCCATTGGCCGCAACGGCGTCATGCCGGCGCACGAAGAGTTCCTGGGCAAGGCGAAGGTCCATCTGCTGGCCGCGTACATCTACAGCCTCTCGAATCAGTGATCGTCTACAAGAGCATCCCGCGGGTTCAGCTGGTATCCGCCATATTATGGCCGTCCTTCCTGCTCGCGGGCGTGGCCACCGCGGTATTCTTCACTTTTCTCGATCCGGTAAGGCTGTTCGAGTACGAGGGCCAGGCGCCGCTTTCGCGTATGGCGGCTTACTCACTGGGTTTTTTTCTTTTCTGGTTGCTCTGCGCCGCGTCTTCCGCCGCCACCGCGTATTTCATGCGGCCCACCGACGGCGCCGCTCCCCCGGGCGGCGGCTCGGCATAATTCCAGCATAATCCGTGATGCCTGATGCAGAGGTCCCTGGCGGCGTCTCCGCAAGGTTTGTCGACGAGGTCGAACGTTCTCTTTACGCCAAGCGGGAAAAGGTATATCCGCGCGAGGTGCACGGCGTGTTCGCCGCCATGCGCGTTACCGCCGTGGTGGTGCTTCTCGGACTGTTCTACGGCCTTTGCTGGCTTCGCTGGGACGGCAAGCAGCTGCTGCTTTTCGACCTTCCGGAGCGAAAATTCCATATCTTCGGATGGACGCTGTTTCCCCAGGACTTTCCCTATCTGACTTTCATGCTGATCATCGCCGCGCTGTCGCTGTTCTTGTTCACGGCGCTGGCGGGGAGGTTGTTTTGCGGCTACGCTTGCCCGCAGACGGTTTGGACCGAGGTTTTTCTGTGGATTGAGCGAAAAGTGGAGGGCGATCGCCAGAGGCAGATGAAGCTGGACAGATCGCCTTGGTCGAAGCGCAAAGTTCTGGTCAAAGGCACTAAGCATCTGATTTGGATCGCGTTCTCGCTTTGGACCGGATTCACCTTCGTCGGATATTTCACCCCGATCACCGAGCTCGGCTCGCGTCTGCTGGCGTTCGATCTCGGTCCCTGGGAAACCTTCTGGGTGCTCTTCTACGGCTTCGCCACCTACGGAAACGCTGGCTGGATGCGGGAACAGGTCTGCATTTATATGTGCCCCTACGCGCGTTTCCAGAGCGCCATGTTCGACCGGGACACCCTGGTCATTTCCTACGACGAGGCCCGCGGTGAACCCCGCGGCGCGCGCAGAAAGAGCATCGATCACCGCTCCGCGGGCCTTGGAGACTGTATCGACTGCACCATCTGCGTTCAGGTGTGTCCCACGGGAATAGACATACGCGACGGTCTGCAGTACCAGTGCATTGCCTGCGCCGCTTGCGTGGACGCATGTGATCAGGTGATGGAGAGGATGAATTATCCCAAGGGCCTGATTCGCTACACCACGGAAAATGCGGTTGCCGGTGAGCCGGTGCAGATGTTCAGGCCGCGCGTTCTGATCTACGCCTTGATTCTTCTCGCTCTCGCGGTCGCGATGGGCGTGTCGCTCGCGCTGCGCACGCCGCTGGCGCTGGACGTCATCCGAGATCGGAACGCGCTCTACAGAGAAACGCCCCAGGGACTGGTGGAAAATGTGTATACGCTCAAGATCATCAACATGGATGACGCCCCCCATGAATTCAGGCTCAGCGCTAGCGGCATCGAAGGCGTCGAGCTGCTGGTGGAGGACCCGCGTATCGAGGTAGGCGCGGGAGACGTGCACTCCATATTTGCGCGGCTTCGGGTCGACCCCTACAGCCTCGATAGGCCGAGCAGCCGTGTGGTTTTCAAGCTGGAGGCGACGGATAATCCATCGCTTAAGGTCGAAACCGAAGGCCGTTTCCTCGGCCCGGTGGTGGCAAGATGAGCGAGAACGTCGCCAAGCGTGAGCGCGTGTGGTACCGCCAGCCGCTGGTGTGGATGCTCATTGCCATACCGGGCTCGGCGGTGCTCTTCGGTATCACTATGCTGGTCATTGCGGCCGCCTCCTATGACGGCCTGGTCGTGGACGACT
>JBFIYQ010000109.1:0-8235 GCA_041605275.1 Gammaproteobacteria bacterium | reverse complement strand
TCTCGACAACGTCATCGACGTTTCGGCGTTTCCACTCAAGGCACAGGAAGACCAGGCGCGGGGTACCCGCCGCATCGGGCTCGGCGTCACCGGTTTGGGCGACGCGCTGATCATGCTGGGCCAAGACTATGATTCCGAAGAAGGTCGTGAAACCGCGGCCCAAGCGATGCGCGTCATCTGTCACAGCGCTTACCGGACTTCGGTGGAGCTTGCTAAAGAGAAAGGCGTGTTTCCGTACTTTGAGCGCGACGCCTTTCTGGCCGGCGAATTTATCAGCTCACTGCCGGACGACATCCGAGACGGCATCGCGCGCCAAGGGATCCGCAACAGCCACCTGACCGCAATTGCCCCCGCAGGCACCATCAGCCTGCTGGCCAACAACGTGTCCAGCGGTATCGAGCCGGTGTTCGCCCCGGAATATGATCGCCGGGTGCTCAAAGCCGACGGCAGCTATTCAAGCCACAGAGTTGAGGACTACGCCATACGCCAATGGCGCCGGCAGCACGGGCGCGGAATGCCGCCGTCCTACGCCTGCGCCCACGAGCTGCCGCCGCGTGCGCATCTGGACATGCTGACGGCGCTACAATCCTTCGTCGACAACGCCATTTCGAAGACGGTCAACGTCTCTCGGGATTTCCCCTTCGAGCGCTTCGCCTCGCTTTACGACTCGGCCTGGCGGGCGGGACTGAAGGGCTGCACCGCATTTAGATTGAACCCCGTGACCGGCGCGATTCTCGAGGAGGACACGCCCGGTGCCGGTCCGGGCGAACCATTCTGCTGCGGCATCGAGCGCGAAGCGGACTGAGTCGACGGCCACAGTTAAACCGGCGACGGTCGAATGGCTCATGACTTCTTGAAATCAACCCCGGGCAGCGCGTTTGCCCCGCACCAGAAGGGTCCGGGCTGAGATCATCCTTTGATGCAGACCATCGGCCGTAACTGAGCGACTCTTCGGGCAAGCATCGCATTCTCCGCCGCCTGGACCACTGCGCCCACGTCTTTGTAGGCACCCGGCGCTTCCTCCGCTACGCCGCGCGGCGACGGGCTGCGCACGATTATGCCGCGTGCGGCCAGCTCATCTCTCACCGCCCGCCCGCCCCAGCGCTTGCGCGCCTGGTGGCGGCTCATCTGCCGGCCGGCACCGTGGCAGGCGGAGGCAAACGCATGCGCCTCGCTTTCCCGCGTGCCCACCAGCACGTAAGAGGCCGTGCCCATGCTGCCGCCAATCAGCACCGGCTGGCCCCAAGGCCTGAGCTCAATCGGCAGACTCGGCGCATCGGGACCGAAAGCTCGGGTCGCCCCTTTGCGGTGGACGAATAGCGCCTTGCTCTTGCCGTTAACGTGGTGAACTTCCTCCTTGCAGGTGTTGTGCGAGACGTCGAACAGCAGCTCGATATGCGCCGCCGGGAAGAACTCGGCGAACACTTCCCGCGCCAGGTGGCCGATGATTTGACGGTTGGCCAGCGCGCAGTTGATCCCCGCGCGCATGGCGCCGAGATAGCGCCGACCGAGCTCGGAATCCAGCGGCGCGCAGGCCAGCTCGCGATCCGGCAAAGTGATCCCGAGCGCCGGCGCCTGGGCCACCATCTCTGCCAGATACTCGGTGCCAATCTGGTGGCCGAGCCCCCGCGAGCCGCAGTGGATGCTGACAACCACATGGTCCCGCTCAAGACCGAATGCCCTGGCGGTGGCCTGGTCGTAAATCTCGGCGACTCTTTGGACTTCGAGATAGTGGTTGCCCGAGCCCAGCGTGCCCATTTCCCTGCGCTGGCGCTTGCGCGCGCGTGCCGAGATACAGGCCGGATCGGCGCCGGCCATGCAGCCTTCTTCCTCGATGCGGGGAAGGTCGCGCGCCTCGCCGTAGCCCTGCTCCAGCGCCCAGCAGGCGCCGCCCGCGAGCATCGCGTCCATTTCTCGATCGGTCAGGCGCAGCTCGCCGGTGCTGCCGACCCCGACCGGAACCTTGGCAAACAGCGAGCGCGCCAGTGATTCTTTCACCGGCTCGATGTCGGCGGCATTTAACCCGGTGATCATGGTGCGCACGCCACAGGAAATGTCGAACCCGACGCCCCCGGCGGAGACGACGCCGCCGGCATCCGGGTCGAACGCGGCCACGCCGCCGATGGGAAAGCCGTAGCCCCAGTGCGCGTCGGGCATGGCAAAGGACGCTTTGACGATGCCGGGCAGGGCGGCTACGTTGCAGACCTGCTGCGGCACCTTGTCGTCCATTTCGCCAATCAAATCGGCATCGGCATAAATGATCCCCGGCACCCGCATCGCGCCACTGGGTGGAATATGCCACTCGGTGTCCGTAACCCGCTCAACCTTCGTCAAGTCCACTGTCGATTCCCGTCAGGTCATTCGCGACCGCCGCTCAAACATCCACCACGCACTGCGCCAGCCAGCGGCCGTCATCGAGCCGGCGCACGCTGAGCTCGGTGTAGGTGGCGCCCTTGGCCTCGGCCGCGATTTCGTGTCGCTCGGGGTCGATGGGCTCGCCGAGCATATCCGCCTCCAGGCTGTCGCCGTCGATCCGTACCTTAAAGCGAGCAAACAGCATGCCGCGAGTCGCGATCTCGTAGACGACGGCGTTTAGCCACTCCACCAGCAGCGCCTCATCGTTGGCTGCGCTGCAGCTAACGTGCACCGAAGTCTTCGGCGCGATTCGGTCGATCTCGGCGATCGCGGCGACCAGCGCATACGCTGCCTGCTCAAACGCGGCTTCCCTGCTCTTACCGACGCCACGCACGCCGACGTCCGCTACGTGCGGGAAGTGCTCCCAATGGTCGGCGATACCGTGCTCGTTCGCCATGCCACCTGACCGTTTGGTCAACATCGTTCGACGCGATAACCCTCGCTCTGATGTGGTGACGTCGTATTGCGCTGGATCAAGAATTGCGACCACGGCCCCGCGTAATCTTCATCGGGAGGCCAGCTCACAACTGCGCCGGGAGAGACCGGATGAATCCACCGATGGCTTTGTTCACCCTGAAGGCCAGCCGCGATTTCGGCGCCAAGGTGGCAGAACAGCTGCAACAGCCGTTGGGCGAACATGAGGAGCGCGAGTTCGAGGATGGTGAGCACAAGGCCCGTCCGCTGGTTAGCGTGCGCGGCGCCGACGTCTTCGTCATCCATTCGCTTTATGGCGAACCCGGGCAAAGCGCCAACGACAAGCTCTGCCGGCTGGCTTTTTTCATTGGCGCCTTGCGCGACGCGGCGTGCGCCAGCGTGACCGCGGTGGTTCCGTATCTCTGCTACGCGCGCAAGGACCGCAAGACCAAGTCGCGTGATCCCGTGACCACGCGCTACGTCGCCCAGATCCTGGAAGCTGTCGGGACTGACCGCCTAGTGACCTTGGACGTGCACAACCTGGCCGCCTTCCAGAACGCCTTTCGCTGCCGCACGGAGCACCTGGAGGCCGCTGGTGTGTTCGTCAGATATCTCGCGCCAACGCTCGGATCCGATCCGGTTGTGGTGTTGTCACCGGACCTGGGCGGCGTCAAGCGCGCCGATGTTTTCCGGGAACGCCTAGAGAAAGCGCTGAATCGATCGGTCGGCAGTGCCTTCATGGAAAAGAAGCGCAGCGAAGGGCAGGTATCCGGGGAAGCCTTCGTCGGCGAGGTCGCGGGTAAAACGGTGCTGGTGGTCGACGACATGATCGCCGGCGGCACGACAATTCGTCGCGCGGCTGAGGCTTGCGCTGCGCGCAACGCAAAGCGCGTCCTCGCCGTGGCGACCCACGGTCTGTTCATGCCCGGCGCGGAAACGCTGTTTCAGCAGCCCCTGCTGGAGCGCATTGTCGTCACCGATTCCGTTCCGCCGTTTCGCCTGGCCCCGGAGGTTACCGGCGACCGGCTGGTGGTGCTCGATACCGCACCTCTGTTCGCCGAGGCGTTGTCGCGTATTCACGGCGGCGGCTCTGTTGTCGCCATGCTCGAGGGCTAACTCAGGCTGTTGGCATAGTCCCTCGCCAGGGCGAGATAATCCTGGGCGCGATCGCGCCAGCCAGCATCCGTCGGCGCTTCGCTGCTGGTGATGTGGCGCAGGCACAATCTGGCCCGCAGGCAGGCACGACGACTCTGATAGAAGGCGAGCAGCGGGGTCGGCGCAAAATCGCCGCTCAACTCGGCGTACCGCTCCAGCAACCGGATGCCGACGGCCTCGTTGTCACGCACGCGGCACTCCATGGCCAAATAGCCGAGTTCGTCCTGCGGATCGACTACGCGCAGCGCGCGGTTGAATTCCAGGCAGTCGATGATCTGAGGCGGCGGTCCAAGAAAGATGTGGCCGGGACGTAAATCCCCGTGACCCTCGACAATCCGATGGTCGACGATGCGTTGGTCAAATAGCCTTGGCGTGGTGCGCAGCAGCTCAAGCTGAGCGAGGATAATCGGCTCGACCGTTCCGCGTGGCAGCCCGTATTGCGGCTCCAGCAGCACCTGGCGATTGGCGCGGACGTCGTGCTCCAGGGTACGGCGATACACCGCCGGCGCCACCGGCTCCGGCGGCTGTCTGCGATAGAAGTCCACCAGCAGGCCGGCCACCGCATCGAGCTCGGCGTCATTCACTGCTCCGGCCGCCATCGCGCTGTCCAGCATCCGCGCCCGCGGAAGGCGCCTCATTCGTACCAGCCAATCGACGGGCTCGCCATCACCATCAACCATCAGTCGGCCGTCCGCTTCCCGGGTCAGCGGCACCACGCCTAGATAGACCTTCGGGGCGAGCCGGCGGTTGAGCCGCAGCTCCTCCAGACAATCGCGGCGCCGCGCCGTGGCGCTGCTGAAGTCGAGAAACGGATAGTGCACCGCCTTCTTCAGCTTGTAGGCATGGTCACCGGCAAGGAAAACCCACGACATGTGGGTTTCGATCCGCTCAATCGCGGCAGGAGACTCGGCGTAGTTCGCCGGCTGGGAAAGAAAAGCGACCTTGCGCGCGGTGGCCTCGTTATCGTTCCGCCCCGAATCAGCGCTGTTTCGAGCAGACTGCTGCGTTGTTCCGATGCTGCGCGCTTTCGCCATGCGGTGGCCGACTCCGAGTGGTGTCCAATCCCAGTGTGCATCGCCGTCCTGACATGAGGATGACGTGGATCAAAGTGTTCCAGCGCGACTCAGCATAGCGTGGAATCTAGTCATATCGTTACCGGAAGGGTTGCTCTGCTTCGGCATGGGAGCCTGGTGAAATCGGTTGCGACCGTTGCCGGTGGAGCATGTGCTGATGCGACAGGATATTTTTGACAACCGTCACGAAGCGGGACGGCTGCTCGCGGAGCGGCTGACGCACCTGCGTAAGGAAAAACCTATTGTGCTGGCACTTCCGCGGGGCGGTGTGCCCGTCGGCTTTGAAATTGCCAGGGCCCTCGATGCGCCCCTGGATGTCATCCTGGTGCGAAAGATCGGAGTGCCCGCCCAGCCGGAGCTGGCGCTGGGCGCGGTGGTCGACGGAACGCGCGCGCAGACCGTCATCAATCACGAAGTAATGGACACGCTCGGGATCTCCGAAGCGTACCTGCGCGAGCAAGCAGAGAAGCAGCTGGCCGAAATCGATCGGCGGCGTACTCTGTACCTCGGTGACCGCCCTTATCTCGACATTACCGGGCGAACGGTGATCGTCGTCGATGACGGCATTGCCACCGGCGCAACCGTGCTCGCGGCCCTAAAGGCGGTGGGTCGCGCCAAGCCGAAGCGCACGGTCCTGGCGGTGCCGGTGGCACCCCCGGACACGGTGAAAGAGCTGAGCGAGCAGGTCGACGAGGTGGTTTGCCTGATGACCCCGGCCTGGTTTGGAGCGATCAGCCGGTTCTATATCGATTTCCATCAGATCAGCGATGACGAGGTAGTGGATTATCTGGCTGTCTGCGCGCCCGAAACCGCCAGCCCCTCTGAAGCCAAGCCGGCGGAATAAACCCGCAGATCCGAGCATCCGAGGCGAAAAGATGCCGGCAGCATCGCCACAGGTATTGCTGTGGAAAAATAATTCGATTATTCTGGAAATATGGAATTATCTGATGAGACCCGAATAGCGGTGGAGCGCCTGGCCGCGCTGGCTCAGCCGACCCGGCTCAGAATTTTTCGACTGCTGATAGAGGCAGGTCGGGAAGGGCTGGCGGCAGGCGCCATCGCCGAGCGCCTCGGCCTGGCAGCGGCGACCTTGTCCTTTCACCTGGCTCAGCTCAGCGGGGCGGGGCTATTGACCAGCGAGAGGGAAGGACGCTCCATTATCTACCGCGCCGACTATGCCGCCATGCAGGGACTGATCGGCTATCTGACTCGAAACTGCTGTCGCGGCGAAACGAGGCGTAAGCGCCGCGCGGCGAATGCTTGAAGGAAATTGCCATGAAACGCATTCACATCGGTCTTGAAGTCAAAAATCTCGACGAATCGGCGCAGTTTTACAGCGACCTTTTCGGCGCCGATCCGGTGGTCAGGCGGCACGACTACGCCAAATGGATGCTGGAAGACCCACGGGTGAATTTCTCCATCACCGCCAAGGGCAAGCAAGCCTCCGAAGGCGAGGTGCACTTCGGTATACAGGCGGAGTCTGAGGACGAGCTGCGGGAGGTCTCAGAACGCCTGGCCAACGCGGGTCGGCGGCTGATCGCCGAGGGCGAGACCATTTGCTGCTACCACAAGTCCACCAAGGCCTGGGTATTGGACCCCGACGCCATGGCGTGGGAGACCTTTTACACCCACGGCGAGGCCACCGTCTACGGCGAAAATACGCCGGAGGTGGAAGCGGCTCGCCGCGAGGCCCGCTGCTGCGACTGAAAAGCCTGAGCAGTTGATCGTAGAATTGCCGCCCGGTTAAGGCCGGGCGGCCGGTCAGTCGGTAAGTCCCGCCTCACCCCCCGGCGCCCGTTGCGGGCCAGCTTCTTATCCATGGCGCAGACAACCGGCAAGTTCAAAATCCACAAGGTCCTGGACGTTAAGGGCCTTAACTGTCCGCTGCCCATTCTGCGTACCAAAATAGCGCTGAGCGATCTTGAGCCGGGACAGGTGGTGCACGTGATGGCCACGGATCCGCACTCGGTGGTGGACTTCGAAGCCTTCTGCGCCCGCACCGGCCATGAGTTGCTGGACATGGTGGAAGGTCAGGGGGTGTTTGAGTTCTTTGTCCGCCATCGCCGCGGCCAGACACCGAGCAAGGCTCCCAAGTAAAATCAATTATTCTCCCTAACTCGTTAATAGATAGACCATTGTTGCTTCTCTTCTGCTGCCCGGACCCTGGCCCGTGACGCTCGAACTCCTGTCCATTGAACGCCTGCGCGCGCGGCGAAACAATAAGTGGCGCTTCTATCCCGACGACGTGCTGCCCGCTTGGGTCGCCGACATGGACTTCGCCGCGCCCGCGCCCATCCGAGAGTTCATGCAGGAAATGGCCGACAGCTCTGACTTCTGCTATGCGCTCAAGCCGCCGTACCCGCTGCTGGAACAGGTGCTGGTGGCGCGCATGCAGGATCGATTCGGCTGGGCGATGGATGGCGCGCCGGTGGAGGTGGTTACCGACGTGGTGCAGGGCATCGCCCTTGCATTGATGACGCTGGGGGAGGAAGGGCAGGGCGCCGTGATTCAGCCGCCTATCTACGGCCCCTTCCTGGACGCCACCCGGAGCACTCGGCGGCCCGCCGTGTTCAATCCGCTGGTCCTCACCGAGCATAGCTACGCCATCGATTTCGATCAGCTTGAGCAGGCCGCGTCGCAGAATGCGCGTTTTCTGCTGCTGTGCAATCCGCACAATCCCAGCGGACGGGTTTTTACCCGAGAGGAACTCGAAGGTCTAGCACAGGCGGCGCTGCGCCACGACCTGGTGATTCTTTGCGACGAGATCCACGCCGATCTGGTGTATCGCGGAAACACCCACATTCCCATGGCAAGCCTTGGCCCCGAGGTGGCGGCGCGCACTATGACCTTCGTCTCCGCCAGCAAGGCCTTCAACACCGCCGGCCTGCGTTCGGCCCTGGTGGTGTTCGGCAGCGACTCGCTGCACCAGCGATTCAAATCCTACCCGAGGGCGCTGCGCGGTGGACTCAACGCCTTCGGCGCCGAAGCCATGCGCATCGCCTGGTCCGAATGCGACGAGTGGCTGGAAGAAGTGCTTGCCTATCTTCAAGAAAACCGAGACCTGCTCGGTCAGTCGGTGTCCGATGCAATGCCGGGCATCACCTACCGAAGGCCAGAGGCCACCTACTTCGCCTGGCTGGACTGCCGCCAGCTGAATCTGGGCGAAGAGCCGTTCGAC
>JBFIYQ010000108.1:0-8298 GCA_041605275.1 Gammaproteobacteria bacterium | reverse complement strand
TTCCACGAAGCCGCGCTGGCGGCCTTCGCCATCAAGGCGCACCTGAATCCGGGCAAAAAAGTGCACCTGCAGTACACCACCACCAGCAGCGTCATTCACGATCGCCTCGGGGTCGAATCGCCGAAGAAGAAAGCCGGCTGAACCCGTAGCGCTGTCAGAACTTCCGCCGCGCGATGGCATCCAGATTCGCGATCCTGACCCTGCCGGCGGACGAGATTGTTCGGGTTCTCGAGCGGCAGCATGCGCTTTCACTGCCGCTACTGACCGACGCATTCCGCGACGAGCTTCTCGCCGAGGCCAAAGGTGCCTCCTTCCGCTCCGCACGCGAGTCCATCGGTGAAGGCGATCGAATCGTCTACCAGCGCATGGAAGTCTGCGACCAGTTTCCTGAAGGCAGCGGCTTCTTCAAACTGCGCGACGAATTTCAGGCGCTGTGGGACGCGTCGTTTCAGCCGGGTACGGACTACCCCTTTGAAAGTCCGGTCCAGTTCAACGATCTCATGCTGCAGCGCTACGCGCCCGGAGAAGTCGGAATCACGCCGCACCGGGATCGCAGCGCATATCGAAACATCATCTGCCTGTTCGTGCTTGCCGGCCGCGGGCGTTTCGGCGTCTGCGCCGATCGCAGTGGGGATAATGCCCGCGAAATCCCCAACGCGCCGGGAGACCTGATTCTGACCCGGGCCCCGGGGTTCTTAGGTTCCAGCGCGCGCCCGTTTCATTTCGTGCGCGAAATCGTCGAGCCCCGCTACGTGTTCGGCCTGCGCCACGAGCGCCGTTAGCTCAGCGCCCCGCTCAGGCGCTCCTGAGCGTATCCACCGGAGGATGATCAAGGACGCCGCGGGTGCCGAGCCACCCGGCGAAACCCACTCCAACCGCGCCGCCGCCGGCGCCCAGAAGCCAAAGCCACGGATTGACGCGATAGCTGATGTCGAACACTTCCAGAGCCAGGACCGCGCCGGTTGCGGTCGCGGCGATAGCCGCAACCAGACCCGCCAGCAGGCCGAGAGTGAGGAATTCCGCCAGCAGCCCGCGGGTCAGATGACCGCGTCCGGCGCCGAGCGCGCGCACCACCGCGGTTTCATAGCGGCGCTCGTCGAGGGTGGACTGAATGGCGGAAAACAAGACGATGACGCCGGCGAGAAGGGTAAAGGCGAACACGTACTCCACGCCCGTGGTGGCGTGGTCCATGATCTCGCGGATCTTTTCAAGCAAGGCGTCGGTATCGATGACGGTGACGCTGGGAAAGCGCCGAATCAGGCGCAGCAGGACGTCGTTGCGTTCCCGCGGCAGGTGAAAAGCCGAGATGTAGGTGGCGGGAAAGTCATTAAGCACGCCGGGCGGCGTGACGACGAAAAAGTTCACCTGGAATGAGTCCCACTCCACGTAGCGCAAATTGCTAATCCGCGCGTCGATGTCGCGCCCGGCCACGTTGAAGCGAAGCACGTCGCCGAGCTTGAATCCCAAACGCTCGGCAATGCCTTGCTCTACAGAGAGCAGCGGTTTGCCGTAGTCGTCGTCGGTCCACCAACTTCCACCGACGACTCGGTTCTGAGGCTGAAGCTGTGCTAGCCATGAGAGGTTGAACTCCCGCGCCACCAGGTGCTGGGCGCGGTGCTCGCCATAATCCTCCGGCTTAATCGGCTTGCCGTTGATTGCCGTCAGCCGGCCCTTGACCATGGGGTATAGCGCGGTCGAGGCGAGCCCGTTTTCGGCCAGGTACGCGTCGAGGGCATCCACCTCATCCGGCTGCACGTTGACGAGAAAGTAATTGGGCGCATCCGGCGGCACCGTCTGATCCCAGGATTCCAGCAGGTCGGAGCGAACCAATGACAGCAACAGCATCACCATGATGCCGACGCCGAAGCCGACGATTTGAAGCGTGCTGGAGCCTGCGCGCCGGGTGATGTTGGCGAAGCCAAAGCGCCAGGCGACGCCGACGCGCCGCCGAAATCTGGAAAGCGTGCGAACCAGCAGCGCGGCCACCAGCCAGAGCGCCGCCATGGTCGCGAGGCCGCCGCCGATGACGTAAGCAGCCAGCACCGGGTCCCGCGCCTGCCAGAAGATCAGAGCGCCGAAGGCGAACGCCGCGGCGGCATAGAGCCCGAAGGTGCCGGCGTGCACCGGACCGAGCTCGCGCCGCAGCACCCGGGACGGAGGCACGTCGCGCAGCCTGAGCAGCGGCGGCAGGGCGAAGCCGGCGAGGGTGACGAAGCCGATGCCGAAGCCCTGCAGCACCGGCAACAGCGACGGCGCCGGCAGTCCGCTGACGATGAAGCTGGAAAACAGGCCGGCGAGCACCAGCTGGGCGGCATAGCCGGCAGCGCACCCCGCGAGACTGGCGGCGCCGCCGATGACGAAGATTTCGGTGGTGTAAATGATCCCCACCTCCCGCTGACCGACGCCGAGACAGCGAAGCATGGCCGCCGGGTCCAGGTGACGGCCGGCAAAACGGCGCGCGGCGATGGCGATGGCGACGCCGGCGAGCAGCACGCTGACCAGCGCCGCGAGGCTCAAGAACTGGTTGGCCCGCTCCAGTGCCCGGCGCAGCTCGGGGCGCGCGTCGCGGATTCCCTGAATGGTCTGGTTGGGCGCCAGCCGAGGCGCAAGCCATGACCGGAAGGCATCGACTTGCTCCGGCGTGCCGGAGAACAGCATCCGATAGCGCACCCGGCTGCCCGGCCTGATCAGGCCGGTGCCGTCGAGGTCTTCGAGGTTAATCAGCACCCGCGGAGCGATGTTGAACAGGTCGCCGCCGCGATCCGGCTCGAAGCTCAATACGGCGCCGCCGCGAAATTTCCGCGCCCCGATCTCGACCAGGTCACCGAGACCTACATCGAGAAGACCGAACAGGCGCGGGTCCAGCCAGACCGTGCCCCGCTCCGGGATTTCCGAGGTCTCCCCGTCATTGCCGTAGGGCACGGTTGCAGTACGCAAGCGGCCTCGAAGGGGATAGGCATCGTCAACGGCTTTGAGCTCGGTAAGCTGAAACTGATCGCCGCCCACGACGACGCTGCGGAAGCTCACGGTGTTGGCAATTTCGAGCCCGCGTCGGCGCGCTTCGGTTGCGATCCCGTCGTCGACCGGCGAGGTGGCACGAACCAGCAGATCCGCGGCTAAGAGTTCGGTGGCGCCGAGCTCCATGGCGCGGTTCATGCGATCGGTGAAAAACCCCACCGCGGTAATCGCGCCGACGGCGACGATCACGGCGGCTGTCAGCACCCGCAGCTCGCCGGCGCGCCATTCGCGTTTCAGAAATCTGAGCGCGAGGCGCACGGCCTTAGCGGCCGTGAAACGTGAAGAAACCAATTGGATGGGGGACGACATTTAAATCGGCATCTGGTGACGGCGACGTCCGCTGCGGAAGCTCTCTTGGGCGCGATTTATCAAATCAGTTGGCTCGGACAATGACAATTTGTGCTCGGTGATGCGTGACGCGTAACGCGACATTTTCCCGACATACGATATACGACATACGTCGCGATCTCCGCATACCATCCCTAACGCTCCCCATTCACCAATCGTCCTCCGTCCAGCGTCACGATGCGATCGCAGGGTTCCGCCAGCCGCGTATCGTGGGTCACCAGTACCAGCGTGGTGCCGTGCTCGCGGTTCAAGTCGAACAGCAGCTCGATGATCTTCTGCCCGGTGGCCGTGTCCAGATTCCCGGTGGGCTCGTCGGCAAAAAGCACCATGGGATTGGTGGCAAAGGCGCGGGCAATGGCAACCCGCTGCTGCTCGCCTCCGGAAAGCTGCTTGGGATAATGGCGCAAACGCGCGGACAGACCGACGCGATCAAGGATCGCTCTGGCTCCGGCCTCCGGCGAATCGTGATCCGCGAGCTCCAGCGGCAGCATCACGTTTTCCAACGCGGTCAGGCTCGGCAGCAGCTGAAACGACTGAAACACGAAGCCGACGCGTCCCGCCCGCAGCGCGGCGCGGCCGTCCTCGTCCAGGGCGCCGAGATCGTGGCCGTCCAGGCAAACGCGGCCTTCGGATGCCGCGTCCAGCCCCGCCATCAGACCGAGCAATGTGGACTTACCCGAACCCGACGCGCCGACGATGGCGAGCTTTTCGCCGCCGGCGATGCGCAAATTGATGTCCTCCAGGATCACCAGCTCGCCTTCCGGGCTCGGCACTCGCTTACCCAGTCCGACGGTTTCAAGAATCACTTCTTTCTTTTTCGCAGACATCCGTTTTATGGCAGTGAGCCTTCGCGGTCTCAGTCAAAAAGGGCGGATATGGTATGTTTGGCAAGCGGTCCAGGGCAATTCAAGATCCGGGACACAATCCCAAGTCAAGGCGTATTTAATGGACTTCAGGCTTCGCCCCGAGATAGACGACTTTCGTCAGCGCATCCGCGCGTTCGTGGATGCACACGTCATACCTTCGGAAAGCGAGCCCGAGTCTTACGACGAAGGCGAGAACATCGCCCCGGATCTGCTCGAGTCCCTGCGGGACCGGGCCCGATCGGAAGGACTCTGGTGCCTGCAGATGCCCAAGAGCCGCGGCGGCCAGGGACTCGATACCGTCGCCATGGCGGCCTGTTACGAAGAGATGAATCGCTCTATCTTCGGTCCCGTGGTGTTCAACTGCGCCGCGCCCGACGACGGCAACATGCTGGTGCTTGAAAAGGTCGCCACCGAGGCGCAGAAGGAGCGCTGGCTGCAGCCCATCGTCGACGGCAAGGTTCGCTCCGCCATCGTCATGACCGAGCCGCATCCGGGATCCGGATCCGATCCCGCCGGCATGATGCTCACCACCGCAACGCGCAACGGGGACAAATGGATCATTCATGGAGATAAATGGTTCATCACCGGGGCGGGCGTGGCCTCGCATTTCATTTTGATCGCCCGCACCTCGGACGACCCGCGTAAAGGGCTCACCGCGTTCCTGTTTCACCGCGACGATCCGGGCTGGGAGCTGGTGCGGCGCATTCCCATCATGGGACCCGAAGAGCACGGGGGACACTGCGAGCTTCGCTTCGACGGGCTCGAGATCCCGGACGAGAACCGACTGATGGACATCGGCGACGGGCTCAAGTTCACCCAGATCCGCCTGGGAACGGCCCGGCTCACCCACTGCATGCGCTGGCTGGGGCTTGCCAAGCGCTCTCTGGAAATCGCCACCGCATACGTTCAAGAGCGCGAAGCGTTCGGCAGCAAGCTCGCCGAACGCGAAAGCGTGCAGTGGCTGCTGGGGGAGGCCGCCATGGAGATCCAGGTCGGTCGCCTGCTCACCATGCACGCCGCATGGAAATTGGATCAGGGAGACTTCGCCCGCAAGGAAGTGTCCATGGCCAAGGTGGCCGTGGCCGACATCCTGCAAAAGGCGGTGGATACGGCGGTCCAGCTCTGCGGCGCGCGCGGCTATTCCAAAGACACCGTGCTGGAGTGGATCTATCGCTATGCGCGTCAGGCGCGTCTGGTGGACGGCGCTTCGGAAGTGCACAAGATGGTGTTGTCGCGAAACCTGATGAAGCTGGGCACGGATTTCTGGTCGTGGGGCTGAACGGCGGCAGCCAGGCGTCCCATCTCGGTAAAGAGATGGTTTACGCGGTCGGCGAATTTCTCGCCGGGGTCAGTGATTGCGCGCGGCTGGAGATCCGCGACATGCGGCTTTTGAGCGGCGGCGCGGTTCAGGAAAACTACGCCCTGGACATTGAGGTCGAAGGCGGATCCGATCCCGGGCGTCATCCCTTGGTGTTGCGCACCGATGCGCCATCCCGAGTAGAGACGAGCCTTTCACGGAGCGAGGAATTCGCGGTGCTGAAAGCGGTGCACGCCGCCGGCGTCACCGTTCCCGAGCCTCTGTGGCTGTGTGAGGACCCTGGCGTCATCGGCCGCACCTTTTTCGTCATGCGCCGGGTCCCCGGGGTGGCCGCCGGCCACAAGCTGGTGCGCGATCCGGGTCTGGAAACCGCCCGGGAGGCGCTGGTGGAGCGGCTTGGCGAGGAGCTGGCCAGAATTCACGCGGTTCGTCCGGGGGCAACGGGTCTCGATTTTCTGCCGGAGTGCGGCTACGCCCCGGCGCTCAATCGAGTCAACCTTTATCGTCGCTATCTGGACGCACTGAGCTCCCCCCAGCCGGCGCTGGAGTGGTGCCTCAACTGGCTGGAGCGTAACCAACCCGAGAAGATGGACGTGGTTCTCTGCCACAGCGATTACCGCACCGGCAACTACCTGGTGGACGGTGGAAAGTTGACCGGCATTCTCGACTGGGAGTTCACCGCCTGGAGCGATTATCACGAGGACATCGGATGGTTCTGCGCCCGCTGCTGGCGTTTCGGACGCCACGACCGCGAGGCCGGCGGCATGGGAAGCCGCGACGCTTTTTACCGAGGTTACGAGCGCGTCTCCGGCGCGACCATCGATCACGATGCGGTGGCCTACTGGGAGGTGATGGCGGCGGTGAGATGGGCGGTGATCGCGTTACAGCAGGCAGACAGGCATCTGTCGGGAGAAGAGGAGTCCCTCGAGCTGGCGCTGACCGGGCGACTGGTGCCGGAGATGGAGATGGACGCTTTGATGCTGATTGACCGGATATCCGGGAGACATGACGCATGAATAACGAACCCGACGGTGCCGAGCTGTTGCGGGTTGCGCAGAAGGTTCTGCGCGAGCAGCTGCTCACGGGAATCGCCGGGGAGCAGCGTTATCAGGCCCTTATGGTGGCGAACGCTATGGAGATTGCGGCACGGGAACTCAAGGCGGGAGAAACGGATCTGCGCCGGGAGCTTCGCATGCTCACCGAGCTCTACGGCGACACCACGGTCAGCGAGGCTGGAAACAGCGCCAGAGAAAAGGTGGCGTCGCTTAACAAGCGTCTCGCTCGAGACATCCGCAGCGGAATGATGGATGGCGCCTGCGCCCAGGGAGTGCGCGCGCTGCTGAAAGCGCAGGTGACGGCGCGACTTCGGGTGAGTAATCCCAAATACCTCAAGACAATCGGATTGGATTAACGGAGCCTGCTCTGAAAGCGAGCTTGCTCGCGCGCTATCCAGATTCTTCGGAGTAAGGAATTTCAATATCAGTATCGTAGCTTTGTGCGCCTGATCTGAAGAATCGCGCCCAAGGGCGCTCCTACAGCGGGCATCGTTCAGGCTTAAATTCACATGAGCGAGAAACCGAACAGCAGCTCGCCTCGATTACGCGACGTCGCCCTGGACGACAAGTACGTGATCGAGTCCGGGCGCGTGTTTCTCACCGGCATCCAGGCGCTGGTGCGCCTGCCTTTGATGCAGCGTCAGCGGGACGCAGCGGCGGGTTATGACACGGCCGGCTACGTTACCGGCTATCGCGGATCGCCTCTGGGCGGCTACGACCAGCAGCTGCTCAAGGCGAAGCACCTGCTCGATGCGCATCAGGTGCGCTTTCAGCCCGGGGTCAACGAGGATCTGGCGGCGACCGCCTGCTGGGGCACGCAGCAGGCCGAGCTCAACGGCGAGGGCGCCTACGACGGCGTTTTCTCCATCTGGTACGGCAAAGGCCCCGGCGTGGATCGCTCCGGCGACGCCTTTCGCCACGCCAACCTTGCCGGCACTTCACCGCTGGGCGGGGTGATTGCGCTGCTCGGCGACGACCACACCTGCGAGTCTTCCACCACCTCGCACCACAGCGAATACGCCATGGTGGACGCGTACATTCCGGTGCTGAACCCCGCGGGGGTGCAGGAGATCCTCGACTTCGGGCTCTACGGTATCGCCCTGTCGCGCTACTCCGGCTGTTGGGTGGCAATCAAATGCGTGCACGACACGGTGGAGTCGGCGGCGTCCATCGAAGTACACCCGGATCGCGCCCGGGTCGCATTGCCGAAGGATTACGTCATGCCCGAGGACGGCTTGAGCATCCGCTGGCCGGACACCCCCCAGTCCCAGGAGGCACGGCTTCACCAACACAAGCTCGAGGCGGCCAAGGCCTTTTGCCGCGCCAACCGACTGGACCAGCTGATCTGGGACAGCCGGAGCCCGCGTGTCGGTGTCGTAACCACCGGAAAGTCCTACCTGGACGTGCGCCAGGCGCTGGCCGACATCGGCGTGGATCAGCACGTTGCCGGACGTCTGGGGCTTAAGATCTACAAGATTGCGATGCCGTTCCCGTTAGAGCCCGAGGGGGCGGCAAATTTCTGCCGGGATCTGGATCTCGTCATCGTGGTGGAAGAGAAGCGCGCGCTGATCGAAACGCAGCTCAAAGAGCTGATGTACGGTCGTCATGGCGCGCCCGCCATCGTCGGAAAGCGCGACGAGGCGGGCAAGTGGCTGTTTCCCTCAGCCGGACGCCTGGACTCCAATCAAATCGC
>JBFIYQ010000107.1:0-8313 GCA_041605275.1 Gammaproteobacteria bacterium | reverse complement strand
CGGCCGGTGCTCTCGTAGAGAAAGCCGCGGTAAAAGACCAGGCCCTGGGTAAAGGCTTCGCTGTCGTGGGGATATTCCTTAACCACCCGGTAGCCGTAGCGCGCTGTCGAGTGATCCGCGGCGCTACGGGCGGCGCAAGCCAAAACCAGCGACGCCAGCACGCCTGATGCCAGGCAGGCTTTGACCACCGCAACCCGACGGCTCCCGACCGGATAAATGCTCACGGCTGATGCGGTTCCAGCAGCTTGCCCAGACTGACGCGCTCTTCCACTGAGTAACCCAGGCGCCGGTAAAAGGCCACCACCGCTTCGTTGCCGGCGCGCACCTGCAGGTTGATTTTCGGGCAGCCGAGGCGTTTTAGCGCCGACTCGAGCCGGGCCATCAGCCGGGCGCCGATGCCGCGGCGCCTCAAGTCCGGCCTCACCGCGACCGCGTAAACCCATCCGCGGTGGCCGTCGTAGCCACCCATGGCGGTGCCCGCAAGAACGCCGTTTTCGGTGGCAACGAGAAACAGCTCCCGCTGCACGGCGCGCTTCTTGGCCATCATCAGCGCGGGTTCGTTCCAAGGCGGATCGTCCGGAAAGACTTTGCGCCAAAGGGCCGCCACCGCTTCCTCGTCGCCATCTTCGAACGAACGAATGTGAATATCTGCGTCGCCGCTCATCGACTGATCTTGGCGATCATCCGGGCCAAGCCCACGCCGAGGCCCACGATTTGCTTGTTTCTGGTTTCGTCCTCGAGCTGTCCGCCCTTGGTAAACGCTTCGCTCGCCAACGGCACCGCCACCTGCTCCGGCAGGACGATGCACCCGACGTTGCTGAGAATTGCGCGCACGTGCACCAGCCCGCGCAGCCCGCCGAGACGTCCCGGCGACGCGCTCATTAGCGATACGACCTTGCCTTTGAAGCACTGCAGCGGTTTTTCCCCCTCGGCCTGGCGCGAGGCCCAGTCGATGGTGTTCTTCAGCACGCCGCTGATGGAGCTGTTGTACTCGGGACAGGAAATCAGAAATCCGTCGTGGTCGTTCATCAGCTGTTTGAACTTCATCCCGTTCTCGGGAATGCCTTTTTCATTTTCCAGGTCGCCGTCGTAAAGCGGCATCGGATAATCGGCGAGGTCCACCAGACTGACTTCCGCGCCGGCGGTCTGTGCTGCCTGAACGACAATACGGATGAGTTTCTTGTTCCACGACTCGCGGCGGGTGCTGCCGGCGAAGGCGAGGATTCTCGCTTTCTCAGTCATTTATTCTCCTTGAGCAAAACAATGAAAGGATGAGGTGAGGCGAAAAAAGCGCACCCAATCCAGCGCGCGGAAGCTGAGCAAGTATTTGATAAACCATTCTTGACTGAATTTCTGCTCAAATTCGCGCTCATCGATCTAAGTGTCCGAGATCGCGCCCGGGCGCAATCTGATCCCGCACCCGCTGTTTGAGCAACTTGATTTCGGGAAAACCGCCGTCTTCTTTTCTCGACCAGATGCGCTCGCCGTCCACCCGGATCTCGAATATGGCGTTGCTGCCGGGCTTTAGCGCCACCGATTCGAGCTCCGACTCGAAAGTGCTGAGCAGCTCCTGGGCGAACCATGCGGCGCGCAGCATCCAGCGACAACCGGTGCAGTACTCAATCTCGACGTTCGGCTTGGTCTGCATTTTTGTCTTAGAGAATTGGACGCTCAATCCGTAAGAACCTTGCCAGGGCCGATGGGCCGGCGTCCGACCGAAGCGGTCGCTAGCAGGTGGAGTGGAACAACCCGCCGACGGGGAGCTCGGCGGCCAGGGCGTTGTAGCGCGCCACCGCGGCGCGGGTTTCCTCAACGTAGACGGTGACGTTTTCCGCTTTTAGCAGCGCCAGCGTCTCGGGACAGGTTTGAAGCGCGAGCAGCATTCCCCGGCTCAACACGATCACCTCGCTGCCGCGGTCCAGCAGCTCCTTGACGTCTTCCGGCTGGATGCCGGGAACGTGGCGCGTTCCGGTCTCGGTCCAGTCCCACGGCCGGCCGCCGCCGGGGTAAAGCTTGAAGTCCTTGGCCGGCTGAAGACCTTCTACCTCCATCCGGCCCCAGGAGATTCGCGTGATTTTAGGTGAGCTCGTCATGCTGATGTGCGCGGCGTCGTTGTTCAACGCTCGATCTTGGTCAGGATCCGGCTTGGACTGTCGCCGTTGCGGTAGTACTCGATACGTCTGTTCATGTCCTCGAAGGCGGCATCGCGCTCTTCCTCGCTGTCGTACCAGCGAAGCGCTTCCCAGTCTTCACCAAGCAGATGCGACGCTCGCATGGGATCCGTGGGCGGAAGGGTAATGCGAATGCCGTATTGCTTTGCCTCGGTCAATTCTCCGTCTCCCTGGACAGTCGGGATTAGAACTTAAGCATCCCCGGCCGCGCGGTCAATCTCGGCGGCGGCGCTTGCGCCAAGCCCTGAGCGTTCAGATTTCGCGGCCCAGGAGCGCGGGCTCGAAAGGAAACCCCGACATGAGCTCGTAGCCTGAGTCGGTGATATGGATCTGCTGCTCGAGCTTGACCCCTTCGCCACCGTCCTCGGCGCCGATGAAACTCTCCACGCAGAGCACCATGCCCGGCTCGATGACACCCTCGTACCCGCCGGCGTCGAAATCGTCCTTGTACAAGATGTAAGGATACTCGCCGGTCATGCCGATGCCGTGGGCGAGCAGATAGTAGCGGTGCGCGTGGTAGCGCTCGGGGATCCGCCAACCCTTGTTCGAAACCTCCGCGAACGACATTCCCGGACGCATCAGCTCAAGATTATGATGGATCTGCTCGTAGGCGAGCCGGTAGCAGTTCCGTTGCTCGGGTTTCGGCTTGACCTCACCGCACAAGAAGGTGCGGGAGAAGTCCGCGTAGTAGCCGTATCGCCCCACCACGTCGGTGTCGAGCAACACCAGCTCGCCTTTCTCGATGATCTTCCCCGAGCACTCCTGAAACCACGGGTTGCTGCGCGCGCCGGAGTTGAGCAGTCGGGTCTCGACATAGTCGCCGCCGGTCTCGATGACGTGGGCGAAGAGCGTCGACCACAGCTGTTGCTCGGTTAAGCCCGGGCAAAGCGCCGCCTCGAGCCGGGCGACACCCGCCTCCACCGCGGCCATGGAGGATCCCATCAGCTCGATCTCGCCTTGAACCTTGATGCAGCGGGCGCGCTCCACGGCTTCCTGGGCATCGACGACCTCGAAGCCTTCCCCGGCCAGGGCAAAGGCGGCGGCGGCATTGAAGCGCTCGATTCCGATCCGCCGATTGCCTCCGCTATAGGCACGCGCCAGATCCGCGATCTCCGCCGCCCAGCGCCCGATCGCGTCTGCGAGCCGCCCCCCCGCCGCGACATAGCTCGCGGTGGTGGCAATACGCACCTCGTCGACGATCTCGTTGCCTTCGGCCAGGTGCGCGCAGCCGGCGAACTCGAACAGCACCACCGGTCCCTCGGCGGCAATGAACACGTAGCGCGCGGGGTTTCTCGCGGTAAAGATCTGCATGTTCCGGGTATCGGTGGCGTAACGCACGTTGACCGGATCCACCAGCACCAGGGCGCCGATGTCCCGCGCCACCATCTGCGCCCGAATCCGCGCGAGCCGGCCGCGCCGCACCTGGGACCCGAGCGCTTCGGGGAGGTCTTCGACTTCAGCTGCAATTTCGATTTCTGCGTTCATGCTCGATTCGCGTTCGTTATTCTTTTCGACTGGCTTTTAACAGATATTCCCCCAGCGCGACGGCATTGTTGTGCGCTTGGTCGCGCGCGCCGTAGAGCAGGGTGACATTTCCCTTGCGAAGCTTGTCACGAAGCAGGGCCACCGTATTCGGCATGGCGTCGAGCTGGTCGAAGTACCTTCGCTTGAACGCATCCCAGCGTCTGGGGACGTGACCAAACCACTGGCGCAGCTCGGTCGACGGCGCGATGTCTTTGAGCCACAAATCGATCTCGGCCTCATGCTTGGATAGCCCCCGGGGCCAGACGCGATCCACCAGCACGCGGTAGCCGTCACTCGCTTCGGATCCCTCGTAGATCCGTTTCAGCTTCGGTTTGCGAATTCGGCTTCGCATTACGGCCACTCCGGGCGTCTATCCGCCGGCGGTGGCGCCGGGGATCAATCCGCTCTCGGCAATTCCGTCGAACAGAAACTGCACCGCCAGGGCGCAGAGCAGCACCCCGAACACCCGCGTGACCACGTGCAGCCCGGTCACCCCGAGCAGCTTCTGCACCTGGGTCGCGCCCAGCAGCGCGATAAAAGTCAGCAGCACCACGCCGAGCATGACCCCGATCACCACCGTCTGGTGCGCCAGGTCGCCCTCCGCGTTGGCCACCAGCAGGATCGCCGCGCCCATGGCGCCCGGGCCCGCGATCAGCGGCGTCGCCAGCGGAAATACCGAGATGTCCTCTTTGAGCCGCGCCTCGGCGGACTCGTCGGCGGTGGTGGAGACGCCGCCAGAACTTCTCGCGAACACCATGTCGATGCCGATAAGCAGAAGCAAAATCCCGCCGGCGGTGCGCAGAGCGGCGAGCGAAATGCCGAGGTGCGACAGCAGCGTATCGCCGAACAGGGCAAACACCAGCAGTATGACGGCGGCGATCACCGTGCCCTTGATCGCCATGCGACGCCTTTGCTCGGGCGTCGCGCCCGAGGTGAGCGCGGCGAACATGGCCGCGACGTCGATGGGCCCGATGGTGGCGAAAAATGTCGCGAAGGCAACAACGGCGGTTTTGAACATTTCGGCGGTGATGAACGAAAGGGCGGAATCCTTATATCAGGATCCACCGGCAGAGGGAAAATCCCGCCCGCCGTGCGCACCTGAACCGAGTCCAGTCCGCTATAAGAAATTCAGGGGAGGCTCTTCCAGCTTGGCAATTTGCTCTCTCAAATCGCTCACGTGCCCCTCCCAGTAAGAGGGCGTGCCGAACCAGGGAAACGCCTTGGGGAATGCCGGGTCCGACCAGCGCCTGGCGATCCAGGCGGCGTGGTGCATGATACGTAAGGCGCGCAAAGCCTCGACCAGAACAAGCTCGCGGGCGCTGAACTCGTAAAAGGTGCGATACCCGGAAAGAAAATCAGAAAGCTGTAATCCCATGTCCTCGCTGTCGCCTGCCAGCAGCATCCACACGTCCTGCACCGCCGGTCCGGAACGGCAGTCGTCCAGATCCACGATGACCGGTCCGTCTGAAGACCAGAGAATGTTGCTGCGGTGAAGATCGCCGTGAAGTCGAATGCGCTGCAGATTGGGTATCTGCTGAAACTTATCGCGCACGTGCTCAAGCAACGTTTCGGTGGTGTTGCGGTAGAGCGTGTCGGTACCCGGCGGGAGAAAGTCGCCCTCAAGCAGAAACTTGGCGGAGGCGTCACCATAGCTTTGAACATCCAGCGCCGGCCGATGCTTGAAGTCGCGCACCGAGGCGATGGCGTGCATCCGACCGATAAAGCGGCCCAGCTGGCGCCGGTCTTCCGCATCCTGAAGCTCCGGCCAGTAGCCGCCCCGGGACGGGTAGAGGGCGTAGCGAAAGCCGGCGTGCTCGAGCAGTGTATCTCCGTGTTTATCCCGCAGCGGCGCCACCACCGGGATCTCCTGCTCGGCAAACTCCAGGGAGAAGGCGTGCTCCTCGAGGATCGCCTCATTGGACCAGCGCGCGGGGCGGTAGAACTTGGCCACCACGGAGGGACCGTCCTCCACGCCGATCTGGTAGACCCGATTTTCAAAGCTGTTGAGCGCCAGCATATGTCCGTCGCAGCGCACGCCAAAACGCTCCGCCGCGTCGAGAATCACCGCCGGCTCGAGACCGTCAAAGGGTCGCATCTCGCGGCTCACGGGCTCACGGCGCCAGCCGCCGGCGCGACGCCAGCGAAATGAGCTCCACACCCGGCAACTGCGGCCGGCCGCGTCGGTCGCTCAACGGGTGAGACCCAGGCGCTGGTGCCACTCGGCGATAGACTCGTCGGGATATTCGTCGAACTGCTTGTCCGAGGTACCCAAACAGGGCGAGACCCACGGCGCCTTCGACCCCAGCATCAGGTGGATGCGCTCCGGAGGCGCCGGCAGCGGGGTGTCGATGGCCGAGGCGAAGGGATGCACCAGCTCCGGCCAGCGCGGATCCCAAACCCAAAGGGCGCTCCCGCAGTTCCGGCAGAAGTGTCGTCGGGCGGGGCTCATTGCCACCTCGCCGCTTTCGGAGTCCACCAGCCTCGCCTGGTAAATGTTCAAACTCTCCTTACCTTCAATCTCGAGGGTGTCATAGTCACCGCCCAGGTTGATGCCGAAGCCGCCGCTGCCTGCGGTCTTGCGGCAGATGGAGCAATAGCAGAGATTGAAAGGATAAGGATGCGGGGATTCGAGACGGAACTTGACCTTCTTGCAGTGGCACGAGCCTTCGAGTCGCATGGCTGTCTCCCATTCAGCCCAGCCCGACCATTTTTCTCACGAGCCAGGTGTGCGCCGCGCCGATATTGAGCGCGAGCGGTAGCAAACCGTTTCGGAGCAACCCTAACCCGGGAGCGTTGCCGGTTGCCAGCCGCGTCTGCGCTTTGACCATGCGAATGACCTCCGCTCCGGCGCGGTGACGTTCCGCGGAATACTGGTAGATGCGCCCGTGGGCGATCCGCCGGGCAAAGGCCACCGCATCCTCGATTCCCAGATTCATTCCCCGCGCGCCCAGGGGGGAGTGAACGTGGGCGGCGTCACCGGCAAGAAAGATCCGGCCGATGTTATTGGTGGCGGCCTGCCGGTGGCTGACGCTGAACCGGGACTGCCAGACAATGTCGTGGACATCGAAACCGGGCGGAAGCCGCCCGAGCACGCCGGAACGGTTGCTGGCAATACGGAACAGACCCTCGGCGAATCGAAGCACGAACAGGAAACCGTTTCGGCCGAACTGGAGATTCACGGCGTCGGGATCCCAGGGGCACTCCATGCGCACGTCGGCGAGACTCCAGTCGCCGTTCATGTTGCTGCCTGAAAATTCGATACCCAGCGCATCTCTGATGGTGCTGTGAGCGCCGTCGGCGCCGAGGACGTAGTCGGCCTCCACTTCCACCGCGCCCTGCTCACAGTACAGTCGGCTCACCACGGTTTGACCGTGATGTTGAATGGACTGGAAGCGCACGCCCCGCTCCACCTGAATTCCGAGTTCGTTCAGGCGCGCCTCGATGATCGCCGCGGTCTCGTATTGGGGCAGGCCCAGCATGAAATTGTAGCGGTGATCCAGGCGGGAGAAGTCGATGCGCCCGATCAGCCGCCGCTCATTGCGAAGCTCCGCCTTGTTGATCCTGCGCCCTTTGGCCAGCAGCCGTTCGGTGACGCCGGAGTCTTCCAGGAGCTCCAGTGTGCGCACGTTGATGCCGATGGCCTTGGAGCGGCTCGACGGGTCAAGTCGGGCGTCGATAACGCGCACCGGCACCTCAAGCCTGGCCAGCTCGAGCGCGGCGGCGAGACCGACCGGCCCCGCGCCCACCACAAGCACGCCTCGCTTTTGATTCGGCTGCATGGGATTAGCCATCGATGCGGTGGCTCAGAGCTGCAGGCGCCTTACGAGGCGACCGCCGCGTTCCCCTCGAATTACCGGAGGCGACCTCACGGGAATTCATTCCGCGGCCGACCTGCCGTAAAGCATGACGGCCGCTCCAAGGGAGCGCGCTAGAGAGAAACCAGCCGCAGCTTTCCCTTGCTCAGAAGCCCGGCGCCGGGAACTCTACGGTGCAGCCGCTGCCCACACTGCCGGCAAGACCGTTGTTGAAAACGATGCTCTGGCTGTTGGAGCAGTTGACACCAAGAGTTATGGACGCGCCGTCTGACTGCAGCATGGAACCGCGAGACAAAGCCGCGTTGCCGCGCACGACAGTGTTGCGGAGCCGCAGGCGGGAAAGGCTGCGCACACCTGCCAGCCCGATCACCTTGGCCTCGCGCACGTCGACGTTGCTGTTGCTCGCAATGAAGACGTTGCCAAAGACCTGATTCGCGCCGTTGTGTATCAGCAGGTCTGAATTATGCAGAACCTGAAGAGCCAGCGCGGAATTGAAGTTAGGGCTGCTGCCGGTATTTTTGATCAGATTATCGCCTTCCAGCCGGGCGTGTCCCGAATGAGAGAGCTCGAGCGCGGCGCCCCGGTCAAAAGCGGTGCTGCTGGAAATCAGGACGCTGTCACGAATTCGCGCATCGCCGCCGTCGTCAATCAGAACCGCATTGATGCCGTCCGCAGGGTTTTCCACCATCACCTTGGTGATATGAGCAAAGGAGTTTTTGCTTACGCCTATTCCAGTATCCGCATGTCCGCTGACCCGTAGATTGAACAACGTCGCCGACGATCCGTTGTTGACGAGGATGCCG
>JBFIYQ010000106.1:0-8319 GCA_041605275.1 Gammaproteobacteria bacterium | reverse complement strand
GCGCCTTTATCAGATATTTGGCGGCGTTGTCGTCGGCCGTAATTACGACGTCCGGCTGCCAGGATTCGATGATCTCTTTCGCTTTCAGAGCGCTCTGGACCTTGTACTCCGTGGACTTGTTGCGCTTGGTATCCATGTCGAACTGCCGCAGCTCGCATTTTCCTTCAAGAACCGACCGCAGTCCCCGCTCGACTCCGTCCGACCAGGCGTAACCCTTGTGATAGGACGACACGAACAGGCACTTGCTGGCCATCGCAGAGGCTGACGCAAGCAGCATGATGGCGCCTGCACCCAGCGCGACAGACTTCATAATGAGGCGCCTGCTTCGAGCGCGTGATTGAGTAATGCTCATCGTCTTCAGCCCTTGTTGCGTTGCAGATTTAATAAGGACATCAACTGCGGTGGCCCGCAAAGTTGGAACAAGCACACAGCACCGAATCGCCGCCACCGCCCTTCCAGCCAGCCGCCCACCATCGATTTGCCCAGCACGAAACACTGGAATTCTCGCGGCAGTGACCCGGTGGCCTAATGTGTAGAAGTGTCGTCGTACTGTGGACAAACGTCGTGCGGTCCCGTGATGCGGGAGCCACAAGGAGCTTTTGGACCGAACGGATCGTAGAGCTCTTTCCGGGAGCTTCAGACGGGAGATTCAGAATTATTCCCAAAGAGGCGTCCCCAGGACCGAATTCTCAAGGGATTTAACGGGTCTGCCGCGGAATTCTGATGCCCCTTCCCTTGCCGTCGGTCAGTGCGCTGCCCATGCTCATGTAACGGCCGCGGAGCGGCCATCTTTAGGCGGGGGGAGCGGTCAGGTTGGTATGCGCGGACGAGGTCGCGATCAGGCGAGCGGCGAAAGATCCAGCCTGGCAATAATGCCTTCGAGCTCCGGGGAAGGCGCCGGGTAGCGCTCCAGCACTTTCGGGTCGTGGCCCGGAACGAGATGCAAATCGGAAACCGCCAGGGCGCGAACCCGGCGATAACCCTCCAGCATCAGGTACATGTTTTCCAGGGTCGCGAACGGCGTCTCTTTTTCCAGGTTCTCGTAATAGTGCGCGGCATCCGAGGCGACCACGACAAAACCGCGCTCGGTGCTCACCCGCACCGATTGCATACCTCTGGTGTGTCCGGGAATGTGGTGCACGCTGACACCCGGGGCGATCTCCTCGTCTCCCCGCTGAAACGTAACCCGATCTCCGTAGACCAGTCGCACCATTCGGGCGACATCTTCAATGGCAAAAGATCGTCGCAGCACTTGGTGCGTCATTGCCCGCCCGGTAACGTAGGCCATTTCTTCGTCCTGAATGTGAAAGCGCGCTTTAGGGAACTTTTCCAGGTTTCCGGCGTGGTCGTAGTGCATGTGGGTGATGATGACGTCTTCCACTTCTTTTGCGTCGATGCCGATGAGCTTGAGTCCCTCCGTCGGGCAGCGAAGAAATGTGCGCCCCCGGCGCTCGCCTTCTTCCTTGCCATAGCCCACATCGACCACGATAGTGCGCTCGTTATTTCGAATCGCCCAAACGAAGTAGTCCATGGGCATAGGCGCATCGTGTGGATCGCCGTAAACGAACACGCCGCCTCGGGCACCTATGCGCTCCCCGTATTTGATGGCGTAGATTTCGTATACAGGCAGCGAGGCGCTCAATCTTAAAGCCCCCTTTACCCAGTGCGGACGGACTTGGCCAGCACGGCAACGTCAGCGTAGAAAATCGCTGCGAGTCTGCGCGGCAGTTGTTCCGACGTCATGGGTGGTCCTGCGCCTGTTTCTCAACTGCTTGACCATGCGGAGACCTTATTATTGCGCGAACCACGGGCCCTGGCGAGGCGGCGTGCAAACTCATAAAAAAAACGACGCGTCGCTTGAACTGAATGGCCGGGTACAAAATCCAGGCCGTCCGGCCGGCCCCGCGGATACCGCGGTCGAGCCGGCATCCGCGCTCTCGGGCGCTTGATTCCGATCAATCCTTTGCAATGGCCTTGCGGCATCCTTCTCCGGAACGGGTATCATCCGCGGCAGGCGACCTTACTCAACTCTGCGGCCCGAAGTCTCTGCACACCTTTTAATCGTGAAAACCGTAATTCGCGTCATTCTCGTGCTTGTGGTGCTCGCCGCTGCCGCCTACGGGGTCATGCGCTACCGGTCGGGCGATGCCGTCGCCGTCGTTCTGGCAACCGTCGAGCGAGGCCGGGTGGAGGCCAGCGTCGCCAACACTCGGGCCGGTACCGTTACCGCGTGCCGGCGGTCGAAGCTTGCGCCGGCGATTGGAGGTCAGGTGGCGCAACTTGCCGTTCGCGAAGGGGATCGCGTCGAACAGAACCAGATCCTGATGGTGATCTGGAACCGTGACCTCGAGGCGCGACTCAAGCTCGCGGCGAGTGAACAGCTTGCGGCCAAGGCGCGGGTGCAGGAAATCTGCCTGGTTGCGGATGTTGCCGAGAGAGAGGCGCGCCGGCAGCAAAGATTGTGGGAGCAGAATCTGGTCTCGGAAGAGCAGGTGGATCGCGCCACTACGGAATCAAAGGCGAAGCGCGCGGCGTGCGACGCGGCCAACGCATCGGTGGAGATCTCGCGCGCCCAGGTGGAAGCGGCGCGGGCGTCATTGGAGCAGACCATACTGCGGGCCCCATTTGGCGGCGTGGTCGCGGAGGTGAACGCGGAGCTGGGCGAATACATGACGCCTTCGCCACCCGGCATTCCCACCCTGCCCGCGGTGGATCTCATCGACGCCAGCTGCCTCTATGTCTCGGCCCCGATTGACGAAGTGGACGCGCCTCAAATCCGTATCGGCATGCCGGCGTGTGTCACACTCGACGCCTTTCCGCGTCCTCGCTGCAACGCCAAGGTGAGACGCATCGCGCCCTACGTGCTCGACCGGGAAAAGCAGGCGCGCACCGTGGAAATCGAGGTGGAGCTTACCGATCCACTGGATCGTAAGGGCCTGCTCCCGGGTTATTCGGCAGACGTGGAAATCGTGCTCGAGCGCCGCGAATCGGTGCTGAGGATTCCGACGGAAGCGGTGCTTGAAGGAAATCAGGTGCTGCTCTATCGAGCGAGCGACGGTATTCTAGAGCTCAGAAAGTTCGAGCCTGGAATTTCCAACTGGCGCTACACCGAGATCGCAAGCGGACTCGAGGAGGGCAACCGGGTAGTGGTGTCCGTCGGCCGCGAGGGCGTCGCCGACGGAGCCCGTGTGACACCCGATGAAAGCGCCGCTGGCTCCGAATCGTCCAAGTGATCACGCTAAGCGGAGCGACGCGTGATTTCGTCGTCGGCGAGCAAATCGTCCATGCGCTCGATAACGTCGATCTGGAGGTTGCCCCCGGGGAATACATCGCCATCGTCGGTCCGTCCGGCTCTGGAAAGTCTACGCTGCTGAACGCCATCGGGCTTCTGGACAGGTTATCAAAAGGTACCTACCGGCTCGAAGATCGCGACGTAATCGGCCTAACCGGTGATGAGCTGGCGCAGATCCGCCGCGACAAGATCGGCTTCGTGTTCCAATTCTTTCATTTAATCCCCCGGCTGACCGCCTTTGGCAACATCGAGCTCCCCCTGACGCTGGCGGGCGTCGACCCCGCCGAGCGGACATCGCGGGTCGCCGCGGTGCTCGACGATATCGGGCTCGCCGACCGCGCCCAGCATCGCCCCGACCAGCTCTCCGGAGGACAGCGCCAGAGGGTTGCCATCGCCCGCGCCACCGTTACCCGGCCAAAACTTCTGCTTGCCGACGAGCCGACGGGCAACCTTGACCGCGCTTCTGGCAAAGACGTGGTTCATATTCTCGAGCGACTCAACGACGACGGCATCACGCTGCTCATGGTTACCCACGATCCGGAGCTGGCGAAGCGGGCTCGGCGCAAAATCCGCATGGTGGACGGCGCCATCGAGTCCGATAGCCTTAAGGCGCCGCAGTGAGAGTTGGCGACATTCTGACTTACGCCTATGGCGGCGTGGCCGGCTACAGGCTGCGAAGCCTTCTGATGCTTTTCGCCATGGCGGTGGGTGTCGCGAGCGTGGTAGTGCTCACCGGTCTCGGCGAAGGCGCGCGCCGCTACGTGACCGGAGAGTTCGCTTCTCTCGGCACCCACCTGCTAATCGTGTTGCCTGGCCGAAGTGAAACCACCGGAGGCGCGCCGCCCCTTCTTGGAGAAACGCCGCGGGACCTGACCCTGGACGATGCGCTCGCCCTGAAACGCAGCGCGTCTATTCGCCGCATCGCGCCGGTCACGGTGGGATCCGCGCCGGTCTCATATCAGCAGCGCGAGCGCGAGGTGATCACCATCGGAACGACCGCCGAGTTTCTCCAAGTCCGGAGGCTCAAGATTCTGTCCGGACGATTTCTGCCGGAAACGGATCCTCGTCGCGCGGCACCCGTTTGCGTGCTCGGAGGCAAGCTCAAGCGTGAGCTTTTCGGCAATCGCGCCGCGGTGGGCCAATGGGTCAGGGTCGGCGACCGGCGTTTTCGGGTCATTGGGGTTCTCGCAACCGAAGGGCGCGCCATCGGTCTCGACCTCGAAGACATGGTGGTGGTGCCCGTGGCCTCCGCTCAGGCGCTGTTCGATACGCCGTCGCTGTTCCGTGTTCTGGTTGAAGCCCGCAGTCAGTCCCTCATCGAAACGGCCAGGCGTCAGATCCTCGCCATCGTACGCGCCCGTCACGAAGGCGAAGACGACATTACCGTCATCACCCAGGACGCGGTGATCGGTACCTTCAACAGGATTTTCACCGCCCTGACCATGACGGTGGGCGGCATTGCCGCCATCAGCCTGGCAGTCGCCGGCATATTAATAATGAACGTCATGCTGGTGGCAGTTTCGCAACGCACCGCCGAAATCGGGATCATCAAGGCGCTCGGGGCAACCCGCCGCACCATACTTACTTTGTTTCTTACGGAAGCCGCCGTGATGGCGGCAGCGGGCGCCGCCATCGGACTCGCCTTGGGTTATGCCGCGGGCGCCCTTACCGCCCAAATCTATCCGGTGCTTTCCATTACCGCCCCCGTCTGGGCTGCTGTGGCGGCGCTCTTGCTCGCGATCGGATTAGGCGTCATTTTCGGCGTGCTGCCAGCACGCCGCGCCGCGGCGCTCAATCCCATTGCCGCCCTCGCGCGGCGGTAGTTTGGATCTGAATAGCATGCGTCTGAGAGACGAACTGAATCTAGCAACAGGAGCGGTGCGCTCCAACGGTCTGCGTTCCGGTCTGACCGCGCTCGGGATTGCAGTGGGCATCGCGGCGGTGGTGTTGCTCACTTCAATCGGCGCCGGCGTCCATCGCTACGTGCTCAACGAGTTCACCCAGTTCGGCACCAATCTCATCGCCATTGTTCCCGGAAAAACCGAGACTTTCGGCATCTCTACGGCGGCCGTCAGCAACGTCCGCCCGCTGTCCCTGGACGACGCCGCGGCGCTCGAGCGGATCGATGGCGTCATCGCCACGGTGCCGGTGCTGCAGGGAAACGCCGAAGTCGAGGGTGGCGGGCGCTCGCGCCGTAGCATGGTGCTCGGGGTGGGGTCCGAAGTGCCGAGAGTCTGGAGCATGCGCGTCGCCACCGGCCGGTTCCTTCCGCGCGATGACGAGCGCTCGCCGCGCGCTTATGTCGTGCTCGGAAGCAAAGTCAGGACAGAGCTCTTTGGCGATCGCAATCCTCTCGGGCAGCGTCTCCGCGTCGGGGGCGATCGTTACCGCGTCGTCGGTGTCATGGAGTCCAAAGGACAGTTCTTAGGATTCGATCTGGATGACGCGGTGTACGTCCCGGCGGCCAAGGCGCTTGAGCTTTTCGACCGCGAGAGTTTGATGGAAATCGATTTGCTGTACCGCGCAGGCGTCTCGGTGGAAACGGTCAAGGAATCGGCGCGGCGGCTCATGCTTTCCCGTCATGGCAGCGAGGACTTCACCATCATCACCCAGCAGCAGATGCTAGACGTGCTGGGTTCGGTGATGGACGTGCTCACCTTCGCCGTCGCGGCCCTCGGCGGGATTTCATTGTTCGTGGGGGGCGTCGGCATCCTCACCATAATGACCATCGCAGTGAGCGAGCGGACCGCCGAAATCGGGCTGCTGCGCGCCATCGGCGCCACCCAGGGTCAGGTGCTCAGGCTGTTTCTTTATGAATCGATCCTACTCGCCGCCGCCGGCGGGGTTGCCGGCCTGGCGCTGGGTTTCGGCATGGCGGTGCTACTGCTGTTTGCCGTGCCCGCGCTGCCCGTACATCCATCGACCGAGTATGTGCTGCTGGCGGAAGGGCTCGCCGTTTTCATCGGACTTGCCGCCGGAATCGTGCCCGCGCGAAACGCGGCGGCGCTGCAGCCGCTCGAAGCCCTGCGCGCAGAATAAAAGGACAGGACCGCCATCAATTGGCTAATCGCGGGCGACCCGCTCGCTTGTGTCGTCGAACCTGAATCCATTTTCATGCTGAACGTCATTGAATCATGAGCGTACGAAATCTCGAAAGTCTGTTTGAGCCCAGCTCAATCGCGGTAATCGGTGCCTCGAATCGGCCGGGGAGTGTCGGCGCGACCGTGATGCGCAATCTTGTTAAAGGGGAATTTCGTGGACCAGTATTTCCGGTCAATCCGAAGTACCGCACGGTGGCGGATCTGACGGCCTATTCCAGAGTCGCGAAGCTGCCGTCCGCTCCGGATTTGGCCGTTATCTGCACGCCGCCGCACACCGTTCCCGGTCTGATACAGGAATTGGGTGAGCGCGGCACGAGAGCCGCCGTGGTCCTGACAGCGGGCCTTGCAAAGCAGCGCGCCTCGGACGGTCGCACCGTGGAACAGGCAATGCTCGACGCGGCAAAACCGTTTCTGTTGAGAGTACTCGGCCCGAACTGCATCGGGCTGATGATTCCCGGGATAGGGCTCAACGCAAGCTTTGCGCACGATCAGCCATCAACCGGCAAGCTTGCCTTCGTCACTCAATCCGGCGCGCTGGCGACTTCGGTGCTGGACTGGTCAAAGTCCCGGGGAATAGGTTTCTCTCATTTTGTCTCCATGGGCGATAGTGCCGACGTGGACTTTGGGGATGTAATCGACTACCTCGGCTGTCAGGCCCATACCCGCAGCATTCTGCTTTACATTGAAGCAATCAAGCACTCGCGCAAGTTCATGTCGGCCGCGAGGGCTGCGGCCAGAAACAAACCTGTTGTCGTGATCAAGGCCGGGCGCGTTGCCGAGAGCGCTAAAGCTGCGGCCTCACACACGGGAGCGCTGGCGGGCGCGGACGACGTCTATGACGCCGCAATTCGACGCGCCGGTATGCTCCGAGTAGATACCATCGAAGATCTGTTTGACGCCGTTGAAACCCTGGCAAGAATCCCAGCTATTGAAGGAGATTGGCTCACGATACTCACCAACGGTGGAGGCCCCGGCGTCATGGCCACGGATGCGCTGGTTCGTGCAGGCGGAAAACTGGGTGCGTTGAGTGCCGAGGTCGTCTCCCAGCTCAACAAGGTGCTCCCCGAAAACTGGTCAAAAAGTAATCCGGTGGACATTATCGGGGACGCCTCTGCCGAACGCTATCTCGCCGCGCTGGATATTCTGATGAAAGCTCCCGAAACCAAGGCGCTGTTGATACTGCATTCTCCTACGGCTCTCGCTTCCAGTGCAGACATCGCAGCCGCAGTTGCGCCCGTTCTGGCAAAAAGTCAGCGGCCAGCGTTCACCTGCTGGCTCGGTGGGGACAGCGCTCGATCCGCAAAGGAGAAGTTCCACCAGACTGGTCTCGCCGTCTACGACACGCCCGAGGACGGCGCCAAGGCGTTCATGCAGCTCGTCGACTATCGCCGAAACCAGATGATGCTGGCGGAGACGCCCCCGTCCCTTCCAGACGAAATCAGCCCCGACACTGACGCTGCCAACGAAATCATGGCTAAGGCCTTAGCGGAGGGGCGGGAAATTCTCACTGAGCCTGAAGCAAAAGCGGTGCTGAAAGCCTACGAGATTCCCATCATAGAAACCATAGTTGCCGCGGATTCTGCCCAAGCAGTCGCGGCGGCCGAGTCGCTGGGACTGCCTGTCGCGGTAAAGATTCTTTCGCGGCAGATTTCGCACAAATCCGACGTGGGCGGGGTCATGCTTAACGTCGAGACCCTCGGCCAGGTTGAAACGGTCTGCGCGGAAATGATCACTCGGACGAAAGCGCTGGCTCCGGAGGCCGTGGTCGACGGATTTTGAGCGAGCGAGCGACGTCACGCGGCACCGCCGCGTACGCGAGCTGGACGTCGAGCTGCAGGCCGGCGACCTCCTGGTCGTCAACGACACGCGCGTCCTGCCAGCGCGCCTCTTCGGGCGGCGTCGCAGCGGCGGGGCGGTCGAGCTCTT
>JBFIYQ010000105.1:0-8347 GCA_041605275.1 Gammaproteobacteria bacterium | reverse complement strand
CTCCACCGTCCAGATGCCGTTGCCCATCTTGGCTGCGATGCTGGCAAATGACTGACCACACTTCTGTGCGCCTTCACCAGAGTCGCTGATGACCTCGATAATGTGCTCCCCCAGCCGCACCGGTGCGGCCGTGGGCAACGGATCCTGGGGTTCCGCGGCGGATCGCCTCGGGGCTTCGGTCCGTCCGGAAGTCAGATTATCCATGTGCCTCGATCCGATCCTGGGTTTTCCGAGGCCCAGCGTGAGCCACCAACCCTAAGTCTTTGTTTCCAAATAATAGGAATCGGTCGAGATGGGCAACATGACTTGGATCAACGGTAGTCGGGACGGCCCTCTCCAGTCGGTTTTAACCCTTGATTTAAGGCTCTTGAGCGCGCGAGTAATGGGGACAATGTTCCCCCGTATCCAGCACCACAATCATCGCTTCCTAGGTTCACTGGCTTTTCGCCAGTCCTTCGACGCCCATGGCGGCTTCATGCTTGGAGCGACCGGCGCCGTCAAAAGCTGCGCGTTCTTCTGACTTTTCCGGCGTCATGATCCCCTGCGAGCGCCACGGTGATGCCGACAGGGCCTCAGCCGATATCGAGCGGGCTTTTGCCGGCAAGGTCGGGCCCCTAGAGGATCCGGTCGACCTGTTAAGGCCCACAACGTTGTAAACAGCCGTCGCCCCAAAGCGATTCCGGGAAGTTCACCACGGCGTCGTGGTAGAGCTCTTCGTGAGCCGGGACAGAAATGCGTCGGCGTGCTCGGGAAAGTCGGCCGCCAGGTGGTGCGCGGTAATCTCCAGCGCGAGCCCGGGAGAGATGTTCTCCGGCGTCAGGTAGATGCGAAGCCAAAGACCGTCGGTGAGGGAATCCACGCCGGCCGCAACAAGGTCGGCGTGGCCGGGATCCTTTCCGTCGTGTTTTATCAGTTCGGTACAGGCCCTGTGCATCTCCGCCGCCCGGTCGGCGTCCAGCTCCCTTGCAATTTCTGCGTACAGCGGACGAGCGTTGGCTTCTCCCCAGAAGGCGTGCCAGATGGCCAGCGCCTCCGGATTGCAGACCGCTTGGTCGAAGTCGGCCCTGACCAGGGCCACGATCCGGTCGATGGGATCTGGACCGGTAGCCGCCAGCGCCTTGCGCCAGTTTTCCCGGTATTTCTCGAAGTGACTGCGCAGGGCCTCGGCCAGCAGGGTGTGCTTGTTCTTGAAGTAGAACACCGCCACGCCCTGGGAGAGCCCCGCCTCCTGGGCCACCGTGGCCAGGGTGGTGGCAGCGAGACCGTTCTTGACCACCGAGCGAAGGGTCGCCTGGATAATCTGGCGGCGGCGCTTGGCCGCGTTTTCGACCCGCTCCTTTCTGGGTCTTAAGGGGTTTGCCACTTCGCTGGCCATTTCTCCATACCCATCAATAAGTTGAACCTCTTCGTCCCGGGCCAGGCCGCCGATGAGCGGGTTCCGGTTGCGATGAATTTATTTAACTGCTCAAATAAGTTCAACTCGGAGCCGGGGCCGCTTGCTTTTCTCGCCGGCCCACGCCGGAGCCCTTCATCATGCCTGACAACGCACGCTACGACGCCATCGTCACCGGCGCCGGTCATAACGGTCTGACCACGGCCTGTTATCTGGCCAAGGCCGGGCTCAAGGTTCTGGTGGTGGAAAAGAATGACTGGATCGGCGGGGCCGCCGTCAGCCGCGAGCTCCACGACGGCTGGATTTATTCCAACTGTTCTTACGTCTGCTCGCTGCTGCGACCGGAAATCGTACGGGATCTGGACCTCCCCAGGCACGGCCTACAGGTGATCCCTTACGAGGGCGGCGCAAACTTCACTTCCGACGGCGACTATTTCGCCTACTACGCAGATCACGATGCGCTGCGTCGGGAGATCGCTCGCCACTCAAAACGCGACGTGGATGCCTACGAGCGCTATTCCAGGCTCGTTCTTCGCCAGTGCCGATTTATCCGGCCGCTTCTGCTGCGCACGCCGCCGGATCCCGTTTCCCTTCACCCCCGCGACCTGCAGGAGCTTTTGTATCTGATCAGGCGTTTTCACGATCTCGGTGAGCGGGAAATGGGCGAGACCATCCGTTTCTGGACTTTATCCGTGGGCGAGTTTTTGGAAGAGCATTTCGAAAGTGAACTCATTCGCGCGTCCTTCGCCGGGAGCGGCATCATCGGCACCGGGCTCGGGGTGTATTCGCCGGGCACCGCCTACGTGCTGCTGCACCATTACATGGGCGAAGTGGACGGATCCATCGGTTCCTGGGGATTTGCCCGCGGCGGCATGGGCGCGATTTCCAATGCCCTCGCCTCGGCGCTAAAGGAGGCCGGCGGCGAAATCCGAACGGGGTCAGGGATAGATCGATTTCTCACTAAAGAGGGCAAAGTGACCGGCGTCGTGCTGGACGACGGCGACGAGTTCGAGGCGCCGCTGGTGGCGTCGAACATGGACGTGAAACGCACTTTTCTCAACCACGTGAATCCATCAGAGCTACCGGACGAGTTCGTCGCGGCGGTAAAGCGTTTCAAGATTCGCGGTTCCAGTGGAAAGCTGAACATCGCCCTCGATGCGTTGCCTGAGTTTCCCGCCGCGCCGCCCGACGCGCCGTTCCTCAAAGGCGATCTCCACTGCTCGGTGAGCCTGGCCGAGCTCGAGCGGGCCTACGACGACTGGAAGGAAGGCCGCTGGTCGGCGGATCCTTACTTCGACATGCTCATATCCACGCGCACCGATCCGACCATGGCTCCGCCGGGCAAACACATGATGACCATGTTCATACAGTACGCCCCTTATGAACTGGAGCTCGGGGGTAAGCGCGCGCCGGAAAACTGGGACACGGCCCGGGAAGCTTTTGCCGACACCGTTTTGGACAAAGTCGAGCGGATCTCTCCGGGGATCAGAGATCTCATCGTCCATAAGGAAGTGCGCTCGCCGTGGGATCTGGAGCGTGAGGTCGGACTGACCGAGGGCAACATTTTTCAGGGTGAGCTGACTTTCGATCAGTTGTTGTTCAATCGTCCGGTGCCCGGATACGCGCAGTATCGCTCGCCGATAAAAGGGCTTTACCTGGTGGGTTCGTCGGCTCATCCCGGCGGAGGGGTGATGGCGGCGCCGGGCGCCAACGCGGCGCGGGAGATCCTGCGCGACGTGAACATGCTTGCCCCTCATTCGAAGTGGTCGCGGGCGGCGTGAGAGACGGTCGATGAAAGCATCCGGCGCAAACCAAAGCTTCGACGCCATCGTGATTGGCGCGGGACACAACGGTTTGACCGCGGCCGCGACGCTGGCAAAGCGCGGTAAAAAAGTGCTGGTGCTGGAACGCTCCGAGAGTATCGGCGGGATGGCGAAGACCAGCGAGATCGCGCCTGGCGTTCGCGGTCCCCGGATGGCGCACCTGCTCTATAACCTGAATCCACGGGTTGCTTCGGAGCTGAATCTTGAGAGTCGCGGTCTGCGCGCGGCCGCCGAAGACCTGCCTACGGTCAGCCTGTCCCCTGACGGCAAGCACGTGGTCATCGCCGGTACCGAGGCGCGCTTCAGCGACGGCGGCGTGCACCCCGACGCGGAGGCGTTTTCGTCGTTAACGCAGAGAATGCTCCGCTACGGTGCGCTGATAGCGCCGCTCTTCACCAGGACGCCGCCGCGGCTTGCCGGCGGCGGTTTGTCGCCAGCGAATCTTTTTGAGCGCGCGCAGCTCGGGAAACTGGGTGTTGATCTGCGACGCATGGGAAAGTCCGAGATGCGGGAGTTTTTACGCGTAGTGCTTTCCAACGTTTGCGACCTGATCCTCGACCGAATTCCCGACGGCCCGCTGGCGGGCGCCATGGCTGCCGACGCCGTTCTCGGCGCCTGGGCGGGACCGAAATCGCCCGGGACGGTGCTCATGCTGATGTACCGCCTTGCTCAGGGCGGCGCCAGGCGGCTGCCCGCCGGCGGAATGGGGGCGGTGACCGATGCCCTGGCCGACGCCGCGCGGGCTCACGGAGCGGAGATCCGCACCGGGGTCGGCGTCGAATCCGTTCTCATCGATGGCGACCGGATGCGCGGCGTCGCGCTGTCCGGCGGCGGGAGCGCTACAGCGCCGCTGCTGCTTTCCAGTCTCGACCCCATGAGCACGCTCAAGCTGGTGGGTCCCGAGCACTTCGATATCGAGGCCTGTCGCCGGATCCGAAGCATTCGCGCCAAAGGAACGGCGGCAAAGATCAATATCGCCCTGTCCGCCGCGCCGAAGTTCAAGGGACTGGACGATGCGCTAGCCCGGGCGCGTATTGTGATCGCGCCTTCCGTCAGCTACATCGAGCGCGCCTTCAATCCGGCCAAGTACGGAGAGCTGCCGACCGAGCCTATGATCGAGGCGGTGATTCCGAGCCTGTCCGATCCCTCGCTTTGCCATGACGGCGTCCACGTGCTATCCGCCATCGTCCAGTATGCGCCCTACGATCTCAAAGGCGGCTGGTCAGCGCCCGCGCGGGAAAAGCTTGCACAGACTTCGCTCGCGCTGCTGGAACGGTTCGCGCCCGGTATCACCGATCTCGTTACCACCACCGAGGTGCTGTCCCCCGCCGACATCGAGCGCGACACCGGTGCCCGCGGCGGGCACTGGCACCATGCCGAGATGGCCATTGATCAGATGATGATGCTGCGGCCGGCAAACGGCATGGGCCGTTATGCCACCGGAATTCCCGGACTTTATCTCTGCGGCGCGGGCGCGCATCCGGGCGGCGACGTTACCGGCACCGCCGGACGCAATGCGGCGATCCAGTCTTTGCGCAACGGTGCTTCCCCATGACGGTTACGCGTGAATCCGCCGTCGCCGAGATCGGCACGCCGGGGCGGACGCCGGTTGCGGTGCCGCGAGGCCTGATAGCGACGCCGTTCAGCCCGCGACTGCGCGCCCTTAGCACCGCCGACAGGTGGAACGGATGGGCCGGATACGCTTGCCCCGCCGTTCTGGTTTCGGTGGAGGCGGAATACTTCGCCATCCGCAATCAGTCGACGCTGTTCGATCTCTCGCCCATGTACAAGTACCGGGTGTCGGGCGCCGACGCCGTCCGGGTGGTCAATCGTGTGTTGACGAGGGACGCAAGAAAGATTGCGCCGGGTCGCGTTGCCTACGCCGTCTGGTGCGACGAAAACGGCATGGTCATCGACGACGGCACGGTGTTTCGCTTAAGCGAGAACCAATTCCGGATCTGCTGTCAGGAATCACTGTACTCCTGGCTTCACGAGGCCGCGTGGGGCTTCGATGCCCGAATCGACGACGAAACGGAAACGCTCTGCGCCCTGGCGCTTCAAGGTCCCACCTCTTTTTCACTGCTCGAGGTTGCGGGACTTGGCGCCAGCGCCCGCCTCAAGCCCTTCGACGCCGCCGAGATCGAGCCGGGTCTGCTCATCTCCCGCACCGGGTTTACCGGTGACCTGGGCTACGAGCTCTGGGTCGATCCGGCCCGCGCCTTAGACCTTTGGGATCGATTGTGGTCGGCCGGCGGCAATTACGGTCTCCGGGCCATCGGATCCGAGGCCCTCGATATCGCCCGCATCGAGGCGGGGTTTCTCGCCACCGGCGTCGATTTCAAATCCATTCACCAGGCGGTCCGTCCGACCCGCGGGCGCACGCCGTTCGAGCTGGGACTGGGACGGCTGGTGGACTTCGACAAGGGGCACTTCAACGGCCGGCGCGCGCTGCTTCGAAGCCGCAAGACCGGGAACCGTTACACCCTGGTGGCGCTCGACGTCGACGGCGCGAAGCCGGCGACCGACGCGCTGATTTATTACCGTAACAAGAAAGCCGCGGGTCATGTCACCTCGGCGGTCTGGTCGCCGACCACCAAGCGCAATATCGCCTTCGGTGAGCTCAAGGCGCCTTACGGCGTAACCCGAAACGAACGTTTGTCCGTGGAGATCTACGTCAACAAGGAAGGAAAATGGGAGAGGCTGAAGACGCGCGCGCGTATCGTCAAGCGGCCTTTTTTCAAAAGTCCGCGCAGCCGCGCCACGCCGCCACGGCCGTTCTGAGGCGATTGAAGCGAACCGATCGGCAGCAAAATACTCGCCATGATGAATAAAGACGCCACGCTTTCTTCTCCGTCCACCAACCTCGACCCCGTCGAGGCGGTACGCCAGTGGGACAACAAGCACTTCCTCCACCCCTGGCAGTCAATGGGAACGGATGATCCCAATCGAGTCATCGCGGCCCGGGCCGAAGGCATCTACCTCTTCGATCCCGACGGGCGCCGCTATATCGACGGGCCGGGCGGCATGTGGAACGTGCAGATCGGCTATGGCAACGAGGAGATGGCGGACGCCATCGCCGCGCAGGCCCGCGCGCTCGCCTATACCACTCCGTGGGCCTTTGCCAACGAGCCGGCGGCAATGTTGGCAAGAAAATTGAGCGAGTTGACTCCCGGCGATCTCAACACCGTATTTTTTACCACCGGCGGATCGTCGGCCGTGGATTCCGCGCTGCGCTTCGCGCACTTTTACAACAATCTGCGCGGCAGGCCGGAGAAGAAGCGCTTCATTGCGCGGGAAAAGGGCTACCACGGCTCCACCTACCTTGCGGCCAGCGTCTCGGGAAAGGAACGCGACAAAAACTACATCGATACCGCCCGCGATCTGGTGACCTTTCTTCCTAACGTCAATCCGTACGTTCGACCCCAGGGGATGGACGTTAAAACCTGGTGCGATGAGAAGGTGGCGGATCTGGAGAACGCCATCGTTAAGGCGGGACCGGAGAAAGTGGCCGCGTTCATCGCCGAGCCGGTGCTGGCTTCCGGAGGCGTCATCGTGCCACCGCCCGGCTACCACCGTCGTACGCTGGAAATCTGCCGGAAATACGACGTGCTCTATATCTCGGACGAGATCGTGACCGGTTTCGGACGCCTGGGTCACTGGTTCTCGTCCCAGCCCGTGTTCGACATCGTTCCCGACATCATCACCTGCGCCAAAGGTCTCACTTCCGGCTACCAGCCGCTGGGGGCGGTACTGATCTCGGATCGGCTGCTGGACGCGATCAGCGCCGAGGACCGAAATAACGTGCTCTTCTCCAACGGCTACACCTACTCCGGCCATCCAGTATGCTGCGCCGCCGCGCTCAAGAACATCGAAATCATGGAGCGCGATGGACTGCTCGAGCATGTAAGAGAGGTCGCGCCGCACTTCCAGTCGCGCCTGCGTAATCTGCTCCGCTACGAAATCGTCGGTGACGCCCGGGGCCTGGGCCTGGTCGGCTGTATCGAGGGCTCTGTGGCTCTCGATTCGACCCATCTCGAGGGCGATCGACTGAGCGTGGACAAGGAGTTCGGTTACCGGGTGGACAAGAAGTGTGAGGAGATGGGCCTGATCGTGCGTCCGCTCATCAACATGTGCGTATTTTCTCCGCCGTTGATCATCAGCAGGGCGCAGATTGATGAGCTCTTTGACATCCTGGAGGAGGCGCTTCGTCAGGTGCAGGACGAGCTCCTGGCGTGATTCCGACCTTTAATAAGAAAAACGATCGAGATGCTTGCCTCAATAACAAGTGACCCTGGTGTCATCACCATGCTGATGACGGTGAGCTCCGCCGATTGCAGCACCGGCAGCCAAGCTATCGGCTCCATCAAGGCCGCCTCGTCTTTTGCCCGGTGAACACGCGATCCACGCGCGGTTAATCTCAAGTCCAGAGCCTATTACCGCGAGGCCACTGCGACCCCCGGGCGTTCGCGGCGGTCTGAGAATGGGTGAAGGCGCCTAGCCGGTCGTTTCGTTTCCGGAGATAAGCGCCGCGTTGGTGTTTTCGAGGGTGCCGGCTTCTGGGGCCTGCTCGCAGTTGAGCACCGGAATCAGGGAGCGCATCTTGTCGTGGTAAGCGCGCACGTTGTATTCCAGATCGGAGAGGATGATCCCGTCAAAGCCGCTGGAGAGCGCCGCCTCGGATGACCAGATGGTGAGCATCTTGTCTTCGACCGAGGTCATTCCGTCGATACGGCTGCTCAAGTAACGGGCGAGCCGCCAACTCCGATCTTCATCGGGGCGCCGATAGGTCGCGCTTCTAATCAGGCTTTTACGGGCCGCTAGGGGAAATTCCTGATAGAACTTGACGGAATCCGGGTAAAAGCCGAAGACCGCGTTGGGAAATACGCCGATATAAAGCCAGGCTCTGCGATGGCTCTCGGGAAGCCAGGTGGCTTCGGGCAGGATGCGCTTGTAGTTCCGTACGCTCCAGAATCGTCCCGGCCCTTCGCTGAACGATCCGAAGGACCGCGAAGCGCCGCCGTCGAGCGGTTCGTCGTAATAATTTCCGCCGTAGAGGTCCTGCAATCCGGGGTGCGCTCTCGGGACGTGATAGCCCTCGTTGTCCACGTCACGGATCGCCTTCCAGTTGACG
>JBFIYQ010000104.1:0-8371 GCA_041605275.1 Gammaproteobacteria bacterium | reverse complement strand
TGGTAATTGTCAATCGGGTGAAGATATCGATCATCTGGGCGCGTGCATCCTCGGATAACTGATCCCAGTGCCGACCGAGAATTACCTTACAGATGAACGCCAGATCGAAGTTTTCCTTGATTACCGGCGCTAATTTACCCCTTCGTCCTTCGAAGCCCAGCGCATCGGCGTCTTTCATCACTTCCAGTAACGTCGAGTGCAGTCGCTCCACGGGGACAGCGGGCGCCGTCGCCCCGGCCGCCGCCGTTGACGGGCCCAGTAACGAGACCACCGCGGCCAGCGTCACGGCACAAAAGCTACTGACCAAACGCCTCAACCTTATCTCGACGGGACTATTCAGCTTTCTGGACAAACTCTTAACCAATCAGAGTGATGACTAAGCTGGATCAGGCGCGGTACACGCGACCGTGCCAAACGGAGCGCCGGCCCGCCCAGCACCGGAGCGCAGAGGTCCATGTCATGGCCAGAAAGAGCACACCGGAAAGCGGCAAGGTCAACCCCCGGACCGGACTCAGCCCATAGTACTTGAGCGTAGGAATATAGCCGAGCGACATCAAACCCATCGCCAGCGCGGACAACCATGTCGGCAACTGTAGCTGACTGAGCAATCCCGCCACCGGGACGATAAAAGCAACAGTCATGACCAGGGTGCACAGCGCGAGCATCGGCGACGAATAGCCAAGCTGGGTGAACGCCGTGCGCGCTACCATGTTCCAGAGATCGGACAAACGGAGATAGCGTCGGCTGCTCGATGCCGAGCGCGTCAGACCAATCCAGACGCGATGGCCTTTTCGCTTCACCAGCCGCGCCAGGGCACAGTCGTCGATCAGAGCGTCCTTCAGAGCGGCGAAACCACCGATATCTTCGAGCGCCTGCTTTCTCAGTAGAACGCACCCGCCGGCGGCGGCCGCGACCCGGGATTGCGCCACATTGCTCAGGCTGAAGGGATAGAGCAGCTTAAAGAAATATACGAAGGCCGGCATCAGCAGCCGCTCCCAAAAGTTCCTCATCGGAAGCTCAACCATCACCGAGACGAGGCCCGCATTGGTTGCCAGAAGCCTGGCTTTGAGCGCCGACACCATGCCGGGAGAAAGCCGGATATCCGCATCCAGCAGCAGCACCAGCGGCCGATCCAGCAGCGATTCCGCCTGGGACTGGGCCCAGACTTTGCCCGTCCAGCCCCGCGGAAGCGGACCCGCCCGAAGCACCGTCACGCCCTCGAGCCCGAGCCCTCCCGCCAGCGCCACCGTATCGTCCTCCGATCCGTCATCCACCAGAAAAATTCGAAGGCCGCGTCCCTGGGCGTCCAGCGCGGTCAAAGTGTCGGCAATGCGAGCTGCTTCGTTTCTCGCCGGAACCAGCGCCACTACGTCGGACAGGTCGTCGCGCTTCCTACCCGGATCGGCCCCAGCATCCAGGCGCTCACGGGTCGACCACGGCCTGAACGGCAGAAGCAGAACCGTTCCCCAGAGCAACACGGCTGAGGTGGTCAGGATGATCAGGAACATGACCGCGAAGATTCTAAGAGTGCAGGAATCTGGTGAACGATGGACGGTGGGCAGCAGGCTCCAGGCTTAAGGTCGGCGGCGGAAAGAATTCTTCGACCTGTTTGGCCGAGCGTCGACCGGTTGGTGGTTGGCTCACAGTTTTCCGCCACCCGGTCTATGCTGTGCCGCCTCCCGCCTCGCGCTGCGGGTCAAGCAACCCGGCGGGATCTTTGCTCCTGCGGAGGTTCCACCTCGACGGCATAGGTAACCGGTGGTGGGGGCGCCATCGGCCCCTCGATACGCGGCCCCCGAAGCCAGGCCCGAAGCGCTTTCAGCGGATGGGACACAGCGTCGTTCACCGCGGTCGGCTCGAAGCCGCAGTGAACCATGCAGTTGGCGCATTTAGGGTTTAGGCCCACGCCGTAGCTGTTCCAATCCACGTCCTTGATAAGCGATATGTAGCTGGGCGCGTAGCCCTCGCCCACCAGCAGGTAGCAGGGTTTCTGCCAGCCAAAAACGTTCCTGGTCGGGTTTCCCCACGCGGTGCACTGATAACTCTGATTCCCGGCTAGGAAATCCAGGTACAAAGAGGAGTGATTGAAGCGCCACCGGCGCCCCTTGCCCAGACGAAAAACCTCACGGAAAAGCTCCATGCTCGTCCTTCGACCGAGAAATACGTCCTGCTGGGGGGCGCGCTCGTAGCTGAATCCCGGCGCAACGGTGATGCCCTCGACGTCCAGCCGCATGCACTCGTCGAAAAACCGGGCAATTTCCTCCGCGCATTCTCCCTGAAACAAAGTGCAGTTAACGGTTACCCGGAATCCGCGCTCGCGGGCCATGTTGATCGCCTCGACCGCCTTATCGAAGACCCCGTCCTGACACACCGAGGTGTCGTGACGATCACGGTTACCGTCCAGATGAACGGAAAACGTCAGGTAAGGAGACGGCGAATAATCCTTCATGCGCTTCTTCAAAAGCAGCGCGTTCGTGCACAGGTAGACGTATTTGCGCCGTTTGACGAAGCCGTCGACGATCTGGGGCATCTCCTTGTGAATCAGGGGCTCTCCGCCGGCAATGGAAACGATGGGCGCGCCGCATTCCTCAACGGCCGACATGGCTTCCTCGACGCTGATACGCTTGTTGAGAATGTGGTCGGGATAGTCGATCTTGCCGCATCCCGAGCAGACGAGATTACAGCGAAAAAGAGGCTCCAGCATGAGCACCAGAGGATACCGGCGGCGACCCCGCAGGCGGTTTTTTAGTATGTACAACCCTACGCTGAGTTGCTGCCTTAGGGGTACGCTCATTCCGTTGACCTCTGGGCCGTAATCGCGAGCGGCGTCGCCTGGCTCTTTATGACCGGCCAATCCCACGACAAGTTTCGCACCGCGACCGCTCCGGCCAATTTCTCTCAATAATAACCCGATACTGGGCGTCCAAGATAGAAGGTTCGTTTTGCTCAGGCAGGCGTTTTTGAAAGAAAACGCGCTTCAATCCGGTCGCCACCCACCAGGGCAAGAATCTTTCAGCGGGCGGGCACGGAAATTGGCCCGATCGCGCTACTGGAGCTGGGAAAGATCGGTGTCGATCGGCAGTTTTCCCTTGCCAGCACGCGAGCCGCTTTACTAAGATTGTTTCGCCACGCGGTGGCCGCCGATTACGCAAGCATAATGATCGAAACTGGGTCTTACCCACTTCTGGAACGAATCGACAGCCCCGCGGATTTGCGCAAGCTCCCGCAGTCTGAACTCGAGGCGGTGGCAACAGAGCTCCGCCGTTACCTCATTCACAGCGTTTCCCGATCGGGGGGCCATTTCGCGGCCGGCCTGGGCGCGGTCGAGCTGACCATTGCGCTCCATTACCTCTACGACACGCCCGACGATCGTATCGTCTGGGACGTGGGGCACCAGGCCTACCCGCACAAAATTCTCACCGGCCGCCGCGATGCCATGCACTCGGTCCGAAAGTGGGGCGGGATCACGCCCTTCCCCAAGCGGGCCGAAAGCGAATACGACACCTTCGGCGTGGGGCATGCCGGGACGTCCATCGGCGCCGCGGTCGGTATGGCGGTCGCCGCCGAACGCTCGGGCAGCGGGCGGCGTATCGTCGCCGTAATCGGAGACGGCGGTCTTACCTGCGGCATGGCGTTCGAAGCATTAAATCATGCCGGAGGCATGGATACGGACATGCTCGTGATTCTGAACGATAACGAAATGTCCATTTCGCCCAATGTTGGCGCGTTGACCCGGCGTTTCACCCAGATCATTTCGGGAAAGCTTTACTCGACCGTGCGCGAAGGCGGCAAGCGCATGCTGAGCCGAATGCCCGCCATGCGTGAGCTTGCACGCAAAGCGGAGGAGCACGTCAAGGGCTTCATCGTTCCCGGGATGCTGTTCGAAGAGCTCGGCTTCAACTATTTCGGACCCATCGACGGCCACGATTTGCCGGCGCTGATTTCAACCCTGAAGAACATCCGCGCGCTGGACGGGCCGCGCCTGCTCCACATCGTCACCCAGAAGGGCAAGGGTTACGCCCCGGCGGAAGAGGATCCGGTGAAGTATCACGGCATCGGGTCGCCGTTCGACCCGGACGTCGGCATTGCGCCCTCCAAGTCCGCCGCGAAACTGACCTACTCCCAGGTGTTCGGCGAATGGCTCTGCGACATGGCGTCCAGAGACGAGCGTTTGGTGGGGATCACACCGGCGATGCGCGAGGGCTCCAAGATGGAGCGTTTTGCCAGCGAGTTTCCCGAGCGCTACTTTGATGTAGGGATAGCAGAGCAGCACAGCGTGACCCTCGCGGCGGGGATGGCCTGCGACGGGCTGAAACCCGTCGTTGCCATCTATTCCACTTTTCTGCAGCGCGCCTACGACCAGGCGGTGCATGACGTGGTCATCCAGAAGCTGCCGGTGCTTTTCGCCATTGACCGCGCCGGCGTCGTCGGCGGTGACGGGCCCACCCACGCCGGGGCTTACGATATTTCCTACTTACGCTGCCTGCCGGGCATGGTCATCATGACCCCCGCCGACGAGAACGAGACCCGGCAGATGCTGTATACGGGCTTTCTGCATGTCGGCCCGGCGGCGGTCCGCTATCCTCGCGGCACCGGACCCGGCGTGGAAGTGCAAAAAGAGATGAGCGCCATCCCGCTGGGCAAGGCGGAGCTGCGGCGTCAAGGCGGAGGCATCGCCTTTCTCGCATTCGGGCCGATGCTGGAATACGCCATGGGCGCCGCCGAGGAACTGGATGCGACCGTGGTCAACATGCGCTTCGTAAAGCCGCTGGATGAAAAAATGGTTCTCGAAATGGCGGCTTCCCACGACGTCATCGTGACCGTGGATGAAAATGCGGTGCAGGGCGGGGCCGGTAGCGCCGTTAATGAGCATCTTGCCGCCAGCGGGGTTAAAGTCAGCGTGCTCAATCTTGGCCTTCCCGACCGTTTCATAGAACACGGCTCCCGGGGAGACATGCTCAAAGATGCGGGCCTCGACACCGCGGGCATCCTGGCCTCCGTTCAGGCTTTTCTGAACAAGATCGGTTCCGAGCCAAAGCAAACGGAGCGCGTCCTGTCGCGGGCCTGATTCATTCGTCCGTCAAGGCGTCAAAATCGCGCCAAAAGCATTGCTTGGTCCGTTAACGGGCGACGGGATCCCGCAGTCGTTGCGTACCGCGGCGTGAACGCACGAGTGTGTGACCCGGTGTTCCCATGACCACATTCCGGCTGCTCTATCTGTCTATCGGTCTTGCACTCCTCGGCTACGTGGTTGCCGACGCAGAGCTCTCCGAGGTATACCGCCAGGCGGCGGCGTTCGGAGTTGCCGGCATGGCGGTGGTCATTGCTCTGTACTCGATCGAGTTTCTTGTCGACGTCGCCGGCTGACAGCTCACCTTCGATAGTGTTCCGCCGCGCGGGTCGTGGTTGCGCCGACTGTATCTGGTGCGAACGGTTGGGGAAGCGCTGAACCTGGTCACCCCCATGGCGAGCATGGGCGGCGAACCGGTAAAGGTGGTGCTGCTGAAGAAATACTACGGCGTACCCTACGGCGACGCCTCGGCTTCAGTGCTGCTGGCAAAGACGGTCAACCTGGTGTCATTGGCGATTTTTCTTGCCGGGGGGTTCGCGCTGATACTCCTGGACAAACGTTTTTCCACCGCAGAAATTGTCGCCGCGGGATCCGGACTGTTGGTTTTCTGCTGCGTCGTGCTGGCATTTTTCCTGGTGCAGCGTCTGCGGCTTTCATCCAGGAGTAGCGCGAGGCTCAGCCGCTGGCGCATGGGCGAGTGGATCCGGGATTACCTGCACCACATCGAGGCGTTCGACAATCGGCTGGTGCATTTTTACTCCGCGCGTAAGGGCCGTTGTTCCGCCGCGATCGCGTTGGGCGTCTGCGCTTGGTTCCTTGGGGCATTGGGCGTTTATTACACGATGAGGTTCCTCGGCACGCCGGTGAGTTTCACCGACGCCTGGATCATCGAAGCCTTCGCTCAGCTCGTGCGGGCCGGAACATTTTTCATTCCGGCAAGCATCGGCGCGCAGGAGGGCGCTTTCGTTCTCGTCTGCGCAACGCTGACCGGCAGCGCTTCGTCCGGGCTCGCCGCTGCTCTGGTGCGGCGTTTCCGCGAGATCGTCTGGATCGGCAGCGGACTTGTGCTTGGCTGGTGGTACTCTTTCCGTCCGACCCTGCGCCCAGATCCCGAAAAGCCGGAAGCAAGCGCGTCGGCGTCAACGTCGAGAGACACCTGACCGGACCCGATAGGGCCTTTAGTTCTCGCCTCGCGGAGGACGCCAACTTCGGGACTCAGTTCAGATAGCCGTTTCTCACGAACCATTCCACCGCGTCGCGAATGGCTTCGGTGGGCGATCGGTAGCCGTAGCCCAGCTTCTCTTCAGCCTTGCGGCTGGAAAAGAACATGCGCTTTCGCGCCATGCGAACGCCGTCGACGGTGGCCAATGGCTCGCCCCCGAAAATCCTGCCGAAAAGTTCCGAGCCATGGGCGATGGGCAGCACCAGGCCGTGGGGCAGTCTCACTCGAGGAGGCTTTCTACCCCGAAGCCCGGCGATGCAAACGAGAATGGCCTCGAGGCTCAGATCCTCGCCGCCGAGGATGTAGCGCTCGCCGATGGTCCCCCGATTGAAGGCCAGCAGGTGGCCCTGCGCCACATCGTCCACGTGCACCACGTTGAGGCCCGTGTTCACGAAGGCCGGCATCCGTCCGCCGGCGGCGTCCAGAATGACTCTTCCCGTTGGCGTGGGCTTGACGTCACGGGGCCCTACCGGCGTGGACGGGTTGACGATCACCGCGGGTAAATCATCTTCAAGCACCAACCGGCGCACCGCCTGCTCGGCGAAAAACTTCGACCGTTTGTAGTGACCAATCATGTCGTCGAGGGTCACCGGTGTTTCCTCATCGGACGGCGTGCCGTCGGCGTTGAGACCCAGGGTTGCCACGCTGCTGGTATATACAATGCGCTCGACATCCGCGCGCAGGGCAGCGCGCATCAGATTGACCGTTCCATTCACGTTGCTGGCGTAAAGCGACGCCGGATCGCGAGCCCAGAGCCGGTAATCGGCCGCCAAGTGAAAAATCGCACGACAGCCGGCGAGCGCAGTTTCGAGCGAGTCCGGATCGCGCAGGTCGCCGACTACGGCTTCAATTTCCAGTCCCTCCAGATTTCTCCCATCGCTGTCCTTACGCACCAGAGCGCGCAGCCGGTGCCCGGCCGCGAGCAGGCGCCGTGCGACGGCCGCGCCGACGAAACCGGTGGCGCCGGTGACCAGCGTCTTCACCCGGCGGCACCAGGAAGCAATTTTTTGCTCGGCTGCAGCGCCGGCGTCAGGATTAAAGTGCACGCAAGCATCAGGGTCAGCCCCAGCGCCAGCAGCAGACCCATGCTCGCCGTGCCCTTATGGGCGCTGAAGGCGAGATTGCCGAAGCTGCACATGGTCGTCAGAACGCTGAAGACAACACCGCGGGCCGTGCTGGTCTTCAGCAGATCGCCGGAGGCGGGCGGCGCCGCGCGCCAGCGGTAGACCATGTGTATGCCGTTGTTGGCACCGAGGCCGAGGAGCAAAGGCAAGGCAATGACGTTGGCGAAATTGAACGGCAAATCGAAGATCACCATCAGCGCCAGGGTGACCAACAGGGCGAGCAGCAGAGGCGCCAGCACCAGTCCCACCTCCAGCACCCGGCGCAGCACGATGAAAAGCAGCGCGCTGATAAGGAGCAATGCGGAGAGCAGCGCCTGCTCGAAGGCCTGCACCACGGCCTGGCCGGATCCCACGTGCACCACCGGCGCCCCGGTCACATCCGGGGCCACGCTCTGAACGGCGGAAACGAAGCGCTCAAGATTGTCTTTGTCGCTCATGTCGCCGACGGGGGCGACCTCCAGGCGCCATCTGCCGTCCGGCGCTTTCCAGTCCCTCTGGATCTCGTCGGGCAGCGTCTGCAACGAAACCGCCTGGGGCGAGAGGGCGGACTTCAGGCGCTCGAGCTGAGTCGGCAGGTAGTGCATGAGCGTTTGCTCCAGAGACGCGAGCCGCGCCTCGGCGTCATCGCTTCGAAGCAGCTCGGTGAGGGCGGAAGCAAGCCGGGTTGCCGCCGCCTGCTCTGCCGCTGCCCCGGGGCCGGCGGCAAAACTCTCCAGCGCGCTGACGAGTTTTTCCGTCGACTCGCGCCGCGATTCCGGATCGCTGGTGATGTCGTCGCTGAAGGCGTAGCCGTCGAGAGAAAGCAGCAATGCCAGGTCGTCGATCACGGCCAGCTTCCCGCTCTGCCCTTCCGGAACGAAACTTTCCAGATGGACCACCCGGCTGACCTCGGGCAACGCTTCGATGCGGCTCGCGAGCGCCCGCGCCTCGCTGACGTCGTCGACCATCACCGAT
>JBFIYQ010000103.1:0-8383 GCA_041605275.1 Gammaproteobacteria bacterium | reverse complement strand
CGACGCTGGCGGGTGCTCGGCGCCATCCTCTGGAACCCCAGCGACGAGCAGACCAACCGCAGCACCCTGTCGCTTCGATACCAGCCGGACGAGCGGCGGGTGATCAACCTCGCGTATCGCTTTATTCGAGATCTCACCGAGCAGACGGATGTCTCTTTGGCCTGGCCGCTGGCGCGCAACTGGCGCGCGGTCGGACGCTTCAACTACTCCCTGGAAGAGAACACCACCCTGGAGACCTTCGCCGGGATCGAATACGAGAGCTGCTGCTGGGGCATCCGGCTGGTGGGTCGCCGCTACCTGACCAACACCGAGGGGGACCACTCCAACGCCATTTTTCTCGAGCTCGAGCTCAAGGGCCTGGCCGGTGTAGGCACCGGCACCTCCGGGTTCCTGGAGCAGAGCATCCCCGGGTACCGCAACGAGTTTTAGTCCCCGCCGCCGGCCCGGATGAGAGCATTAATAAAGCGTCACGATGACCTTTGTCCGCATCCTGATAAGATCGCGGCGTCGGGCTTCTGAGCCGCGCCCGAGATGCAATTCGCTACTTTGATTCACGACATGATGTTCGATTTGACCGCCATCCGCCGCGCGCCAGCGACACTGGCCCGCACCCTGTTTCTGCTGGCCGCCTGCCTGTCCGCGGGTCCGCTGCCCGCCGCCGTCGCCCAGACCGCGCCGCCCGTCATCGAGCTGGACCGCATCGTCGCCGTGGTCAACGACGACGTGATCGTGGAAAGCGAGCTCCAGGCGCGCATGCGGCTGGTCAAGGACCAGCTGCGCCAGAGCGGCACCGCGCTGCCGCCGGAAGACGTGCTAAACAAGCAGGTGCTGGAACGGCTCGTTCTCGAGCGCCTCCAGATTCAGATTGCGGAGCGGGCGGGCATGCGGGTGGACGAAGAAACCTTGAACAAGGCGGTCGAGCAGGTGGCGAAACAGAACAATTTCGACGTTCCGCAGTTCAAGGAAATTCTGGAGCGGGACGGATTTGATTTCGCAAGATTCCGCGAGGACATTCGCAACGAAATTCTCATCTCGCGGCTGCAGCAGCGGCAGGTGCAAAACCGGATCACGGTGACCGATCGCGACATCGACAATTACATCTCCACGGTTGAGAAGCAGGGAACCGACGCCAGCGCTTACCGGCTCTCTCATATTCTTATCGCCGTGCCCGAGGCGGCTTCGTCCGAAGCCATCGCCGAGGCGCGTGCCCAGGCGGACCAAATCGTCGAAAGGCTTCGCAGTGGCGCCGAGTTCGCCAAGGTCGCGGTTGCAAAAAGCGACGGGCAGCAGGCGCTTCAGGGGGGCGACCTGGGCTGGCGCAACGGTTCAGAGCTTCCGACCATCTTTGCCGACGTGGTGCCGAAGCTGGGCAAAGGCGAGATCAGCGATCCCATCAAGAGCTCCAGCGGCTTCCACGTGGTTCAGCTTGCCGACGTGCGCGGTGACGCCGGCCGCCACGTGGTCACTCAGACCCGCGCCCGGCACATACAGGTACGGCCCAATGAAGTGACCTCGGAGGCAGAGGCGAAAGCCCGATTGGCCCAGCTTCGCGATCGCATCGAAAACGGCGAGGACTTCGCAGAGCTGGCGCGAGCAAACTCCGATGACCGCGCGTCCGCGCTTCAGGGAGGCGATCTCGGCTGGCTCAATCCCGGTGATACCGTCCCCGAATTTGAGAGCGAGCTGAACGAAATCGCCGTCGGCGGATTGAGCGAGCCCTTCAAGACCCGCTTCGGCTGGCACATCGTACAGGTGCTCGAGCGCCGCGAATTTGACGACACCGAGAAAGTGAAGCGCGCCAGAGCCGCCGAACAGATACGCCGGCGGAAAATGGACGAGGAGCTGCAGAACTGGCTGCGGCAGATCCGCGACGAGGCCTACGTCGAGCTTCGACTGGATGAAAGCTGACCGCCCCGGGGCGGCGCAGAACTTCGCGCACCGCCAGGCGGGCGAAAAGTGAGCGAGCCCCCGCATCGCGCCCGGCGGCGCTTCGGGCAACATTTCCTCCACGAAAGATCCGTCATCGATCGCATCGTTCGCGCGGTGGCGCCGAAGCAAGGCGACTCGGTGGTGGAGATCGGACCGGGTCGTGGCGCCCTCACCGGCGAATTGCTCAAAGCCGCGGGATGCCTCGACGTCATCGAGCTCGACCGGGACCTGGCGGAAGAACTCAGAGCGCGCTTCGATCCGGAGACGCTGCGTGTTCACCAGGTCGATGCGCTCAAGTTCGACTTCGAAAGCTTGAGCCGCGAGCGCGGCCCGCTGAGGGTGGTGGGCAACCTGCCCTACAATATCTCCACCCCCATCCTGTTTCACCTGCTGGATGCCGGCTCCGCCATCCGGGACATGCACCTGATGCTGCAGAAGGAAGTGGTGGAGCGCATGGCGGCCGCGCCCGGTGGGCGGGAATACGGCCGCCTGAGCGTCATGGTTCAGTTCCGCTGCCGAGTGGAAGTGTTGTTCACCATAGGCCCCGGAGCTTTCCGACCGCCGCCCAAGGTCCACTCGTCGGTGGTTCGGCTCAATCCCCGGGACGCACCGGCGGTCGCGGTTTCAGACCCCGGCCATTTCAAGCAGGTGGTGACGCTTGCCTTCGGTATGCGCCGCAAGACTCTGCGCAACTCGTTGAAACCTCTACTCAGCGCCGCCGAGATCCAGGCCGCCGGCGTGGACCCGGGGGCCCGCCCGGAGACTCTGGATCTGGCCGGTTTTGCCGCACTGGCTAACCGGTTGAGGTGAATCCGGGCAGGCGCCTTGTGCACAAAATCTGTGGATAAGATTGTGGAAACATTGGGGCCAAGCGTTTTTTCAGCGTGCCATGGAGCCTCGGGATTCAAATCGGTCAGAAATTAGCCACTAAGCGAAAGTTCCAAATTTAATCAACGTGTTACAAGAAAAATATAGTTTCACAGTTTGTTCATATTGGACAAAATGTCTCACCCGACAGACCCGTCCGGCGCAATGTGTATAAACTCATGCTTCCTTCGCTTAGAGGCGGGATTTGAGCCGCTCGTGAAGGAGTTTCGGCAGCACGTTGAATTGTCCAGAATTTCCTTTCCGGGCGTCTGAGACTAAAGCGATTGGCGAAGGGCCTCGAGCACCGGCGCCGTCTCCGGGCGCACGCCGCGCCAGATGAAGAAAGACTCCGCCGCCTGCTCCACCAGCATGCCCAGCCCGTCCGCCGCCAGTCGCGCGCCGGCGCTTCGGCCCCAGCGCACGAACGCCGTTGGCCGCGCGCCGTACATCATGTCGTAAACCACCGCGTCTACCGCCAGCGCCGACCGCGGCACTGGAGGCAGCTGGCCGCTGACTTCCGCCGAGGTGGCGTTAACCACCAGGTCGAAGGCGCCGTTCTCCAGATCGGCGAAACCCGCGCTACGGACGTTGCCCTGATCGCAGAAGGCCTGGCACAAAGACACGGCCCGGGACACGGTGCGGTTGGCCACCACCAGCTCCGACGGTTCTTCGTCCAGCAGCGGTCCGAGCACGCCCCGGGCGGCGCCGCCGGCGCCCAGCAGCAGCACCCGCCGTGAGCGGATCTCGAGCCCCAGGTTTGAAACCAGATCCCGAACCAGCCCGACGCCGTCGGTGTTTTCACCGCGAACGCCCTCGTGGTCAAAGCTCAGGGTATTGACCGCGCCTGCCCGCCGCGCCCGCTCAGAACGTGCCTGTGACAAGGCGAAGGCCTCCTCTTTGAACGGCAAGGTGACGTTGAGTCCGCGCCCCCCGGCGGCGCGAAAGCCCTCCACCGCCGCGGCGAATCCGCCCGGCGCCACGTGAATGGCTTCGTAGACCAGATCCTGAGCGGTCTGCTCGGCGAAGCGCGCGTGGATGAACGGAGACTTGCTGTGGGCGACGGGATGGCCCATTACCCCGTAGCGGTCACTCATGACTCGATGGTCGCCTGTGCGCCCCGGGACCGGATGACGGCTAGTTCCCGTGGGGCATGCTTTGAAGACCGCCCCTGAGCACGTAGCTTTCGAAGCCTTTTTCGCTCAGCAGGAAGGCGGCGGCGGAGCTCCTGCGTCCGGTCTCGCAATAGCAGATATATCGTTTCCTCGGGTCGAGGCTATCGGACTTCAGCCGAAGCATGAACAGCGGCACGTTCAAGCTGCCCTTGATGCAGTTCGCCCGGTGCTCGCTGTCCATGCGCACGTCGAGAAGCACCGCGCCTTTTCCCACCATCTTCTGGGCGGCTTTGATGTCCACCTCGTTGAGCATCGGCTCCTTGAGCAGTTCCCCGAAGTCCTTTTTTGACAACCGCATCAGCAGCCCGTCGGTCTCGGCAACGATGGTGGCGTTGCGCTTCGCCTCGGAGAGCAGTGCCTCCTCGCCGAAGGCCTCGCCGTCCGTGAGCTCGGCGAGAACGACGCTGGTGCCGTTGGCGGACTCTCGGGCGACTTTGAACTTTCCGCGGCTGATGATGAAGTAGAAGTCGCCGGGGTCGCCCTGATTGATGATGGTCTGCCCGGCTCTCACCGCCGTTTCCTCAAGCCGCATGAACATGGTCTGGATGTTCGCCGGAGGAATGCGCAGAAACGTCTTGCTCTGGAGAATGCGCGTCATCCAGTCGCCGCTGTCCGGGCGACTTTTTTCCTCCTTGCGTGAGAGATCGCTCACCTCGATCCCCGAGAGCTGATCCCAGGTGAGAAGCACGTCCAGCAAATCGCTGTCGAAGCGGACGATGGTGACGCTCCCTTTTGCCTGGGCCGTGAGGCGGCGCGGCTGATGATTGGAGATCGGATGCCGGGCCTGGCTGGTGCCGGCTTTTATGCTGCCCTGCTTTTTCTTGCCGTCGATGAGGTCGACCTGTCCCGAAAGCAGGTAGATGGTCTTGCGGTCCCGGTCGCCTTTCTTAAACAGCAGTTTTCCCGAGGCGATATCTTCCATCACCGCCTTGCTGGCGAGCTCCTGGAAATTCTCCGCGTTGAGCGAGGCCGGCGGCACCAGGGTCTTGAGCACCGACTTGTCAACCAGTTTCGGGTCTGCGGGCATTCTCTACCTCTGACAAATTTTCCTAAGCGAATCCGCAACTTGTATAAGATAGTTTAAGCGGCGTAACGCTTTATTTATAGCCCGGAGGCCGACCGGAATCACACTTCCCGGAGTGACTCTCATGCATCGCGATGCGCCTTGTGGCAGAGGCGCCGCGAGGCTAAGGTTCGGCGAAACTCACGCGCAAAAAATAAGTTCACCGTCATGACCGCAAAACCAAGCCGCAATCTCGATGACCTGGTGCGCCGCATTGCCGATTCGTTTCCCGACGGCCTGGCGCAACTCAATGAAGACGTGCGCAGAAACCTCAAAGAGGTGATCTCCTCTTCGCTCACGCGCATGGATCTGGTCAGCCGCGAGGAGTTCGAGGTGCAGTCGGCGGTGCTGGCGCGCACCCGCGAGAAGCTGGAAAAGCTGGAGGCTCAGGTGGCGGCGCTGGAGAAAGGCGAGATAAAGAAGCCCAGCGGCCCCGGCCACGCTGACGGCTGAGAGACAGCCCATGCTATAGTGGCGCCGTCCGCTCAGGGCGGGCGCGACGGGAACTCACGGGCGCCAAGGAAAGCGCGCCGTTCCCGTCTCAAGATTTCGCAATCATGGAACGGACGCCATGACCCTTGCAGTCGTCAATTCGCGCGCAAGCCTCGGCCTCGAGGCGCCGCCGGTGGTGGTGGAGGTGCACCTCACCGGGGGACTTCCAAAAACCTCCATCGTCGGTCTGCCGGAAACCGCGGTCAAAGAGAGCCGCGACCGCGTGCGCAGCGCCATCATCAACGCTCAGATCCGCTATCCCAACCGCCGCATCACCGTCAATCTCGCGCCGGCGGATCTGCCCAAGGAAGGCGGGCGCTTCGACCTGCCCATTGCCATCGGCATCCTCGCCGCCCTCGGCCATATTCCCTCGGATGATCTCGAGCGGCACGAATTCATCGGCGAGCTCGCCTTGACCGGCGCGTTGCGTCCGGTGGGAAGCGTGCTTACCTCGGCGCTGAGGGCGCGCGCAGGCGACCGGCACCTGGTGCTGCCGGCGGAAGATGCGTGCGAAGCCGCCCTGGTCCGCGGCGCCAGCGTGCTGCCCGCCACCAGCCTGCTTGAGGTCTGCGCCCACCTGAGCGGCGAAACGCCCATCACCCCTCGGGTGGCCCGCGACGGTTTCACCCCGATGCGCGACGGGCACGAAGCCATCGAGGACGTGAAAGGCCAGCACCGGGCCAAACGCGCCCTGGAGATCGCCGCCGCCGGCGGGCATAACCTGCTGTTCATCGGCCCGCCGGGCACCGGCAAGACCATGCTCGCGACGCGACTCCCCGGGGTGCTGCCGACCATGTCCGAATCCGAGGCCCTGGAGAGCGCCGCGGTGCGATCGGTCAGCGCCCTGCCCTTCAGCCCGGAACAGTGGGGCCGACGGCCGTTTCGGGCGCCCCATCACACCGCGTCGGCGGTGGCGCTGGTGGGCGGCGGCACCCGGGCGCGGCCGGGGGAGGCTTCTCTCGCCCACAACGGCGTCTTGTTTTTAGACGAGCTGCCGGAATTCCATCGCCGGGTGCTGGAAGCGCTGCGCGAGCCGCTGGAGTCCGGACGAATCACCATTTCCCGTGCCGCGCGGCAGGCCGAGTATCCGGCACGGTTTCAGCTCGTCGCCGCGATGAATCCGTGCCCCTGCGGCCACCTGGGCGATGCCACCCGGGCGTGCCGCTGCACCTCGGAGCAGATCCAGCGCTACCGGGCGCGCATATCCGGACCGCTGCTGGACCGCATCGACCTGCATGTGGAAGTGCCGCGGCCGAAGCAGCCGGCTCGGGAAGAGCTGGCGCCGGTCACCAGCGCCGTGGTCGCGGCGCGGGTCGAGGCCGCTCGGGCGCGGCAGCTCGAACGCGCCGGCGTCTCCAACGCCTGGCTCGCACCCAGATCCATCGAGAGGTTCTGCCGCCTCGGCCACACGGAGCGCAGTTTGCTGGACGCCGCCGTGCGCCGCTTCGGCCTCTCCGAGCGCGCCCGGCACCGGGCGCTCAAGGTGGCCCGGACCGTGGCCGACCTGGCCGGCGATGCGGAGATCCGCGCACCGCATTTGAGCGAAGCCATAGGCTTTCGCATCCTCGACCGCCACCTGGAGAATGTCTGACTAAAAAGCAATCTTGCGCGCCGGGCAATTTTCGGTATGAATGTCGCCCCATGAATGAAGACAACGAGTACCGCATCGAGGTTTCGGCGAAGAGCCATTTCGTGCGCGACCAATCCGCGCCCGAGGAAAACCGCTACGTTTTCGCGTACACCGTGACGATCAAGAACACGGGCACCGTCCCAGCGCAGCTGAAGACGCGCCACTGGATCATCACCGACGCCCAGGGACAGGTGCAGGAGGTGCGCGGCGACGGCGTCGTCGGGGAACAGCCTCATCTAAAGCCGGGAGAATCTTTCCGCTACACCAGCGCCGCCATGCTGGAAACGCCCGTCGGCACCATGCACGGCAGCTACCAGATGGTCGCCGACGACGGCACTCGGTTCGACGCGCCCATTCCTGCATTCGGCCTTGCCATGCCGAACATGGTGCACTGATCCCTTTGTTGCAGAACCGTCCGGTTGACATGAACCTGTCACAGACAGGGAGCTTGGATAAGACAAGGCGGATACAGGCTCAATATGCTGAGTTTCCACGTCAGTAAATGAGCATTATCAGCCTGTTTTCAGCGCCCTTAGGCCAGGCACAGCAAGTCTGAGACAGGTTCGTGGCAACCTACGCAATCGGCGACGTCCAGGGCTGTTATGACGAGCTTTGCGCGCTGCTCGATCTGATCCGCTTCGACCCGGGAGAAGATCGGCTCTGCTTTGCCGGCGATCTCGTCAACCGCGGGCCCAGTTCTTTGGAAGTTTTGCGGCTGGTGGCCGGTCTCGGCGATCGAGCGCTGAATGTTCTGGGCAACCATGATCTGCATCTGATTGCGGCAGCCGAACACGTAAGGGTGCGCAAGGGCGACACCCTGGATGAAATTCTCGAAGCGGAAGACAAGGACCGGCTGCTCGCATGGCTGTGCGCCTGCCCGGTGGTCTACCGTGATCCCGATCTGGACTTTTACCTGGTGCACGCCGGGCTCGTCCCCCAGTGGAGCGCGGATGAGGCGCTGCGCCTCGCCAACGAGCTGGAAGCCTGTCTGCAAGGGCCGGAGCTGGACGACTATCTCGCCGACATGTACGGCAATCAGCCGGATCTATGGCGCGATGACCTGGAAGGACAGGACCGAATGCGCATTCTTACCAACGTCTTCACCCGGCTGCGCTTCTGCCGCGGCGACGGCTCCCTGGACCTGGAAGAGAAAGGCGTGCCGGGCGAGCAGCCGGCGGGGCTCTATCCCTGGTATGCCCATCCGGATCGGCGTAGCCGCGGCGCGCGCAT
>JBFIYQ010000102.1:0-8411 GCA_041605275.1 Gammaproteobacteria bacterium | reverse complement strand
GCGTGGGTGAGGCAGGTGCGCAGGACTCTGAAATCCGGATGCGCGCGGGCAAGCAGGTCGAACACGTGGCCGTCCTTGCCGCATCGGGTAAAGCTCGACCGTGACGGTAGGCCGACCCGCCCCGATAGCGCGCCCCGAGCCGTTGCATTCTCCTCGAGCTTGATGCGCGCATCGTTGCAATGGGCTCCGAGGCCATAGGCCGCGTGCACCCTGATCCCGAGATCCGGATGATCGATGACGCCCGCGACGGGGCTTCCTTCGAGAAATAGTCCGATGATGCTGCCCCAGGTGGGCAGGCCCCGGGCGAAGTCGGCGGTGCCGTCCACGGGATCGATGACCCACTGGAACTGGGCTTGCGGATTCGACGCGCCGAACTCCTCTCCGATGACGCCCATCTCCGGGAAGTCCTTCTCCACGCCTTGACGAAATGCGCGCTCGGCGGCGAGGTCCGCGCTGGTAACGATGGAACAATCCGGCTTGGCATCGATTTCGAAGCCTTCGCTGCGGGTCTTCGAAATGACGTCCCGGCAGCGATCGGCGTAGCGGAGCGCAGCCTCGAGCAGCTTTCGAAGCCGCGCGGCATTGAGGCGCCGGCGGGGATCTCGCCTTTTGTCCTCGATGGAGTCCGACGCGGAGGGAGCCGTGCTCAAAATGCTTCGGCGTCAAGCGCCATCAGCGTATCGCTTCCGGAAGTGAGCGACGCCAGCAGAGCCGCGGTCTGCGGCATCACCCGCTTCATGTAATAGCGCGCGGTGGCGAGCTTGGCCTGGTAAAAGCCGGTGTTGTCTCCTTCGACTTTTCCTACCGCAACATCAGCGGACTTGGCCCACATGTGACCGATTGCGGTGAGCGCCATCAGTCGCAGATAGTCGTAGGCCGCGGCGCCGGCTTCGTCGGGATTTTTCGGCGCCGCCTTGGCAAGCCACCCGGTGGCCTGGGTCAGCCGTTGCACCGCCTCGCCCAGCGGCGCCACGAACTCTTCCCGCTTATCGTCCCCGGAGCGCTCTTTAACGAAGTTATTCAGCATCTCCAGATACCGCCGCACCAGGCGCCCCTGATGCATGGGCAGCTTGCGTCCCACCAGATCCATGGCGTGGATGCCGTTGGCGCCCTCATATATTTGCGAAATGCGCACGTCACGCACCAGCTGCTCCATACCCCATTCGGCGATATAGCCGTGGCCGCCGAACACCTGGAGGCAGTTGTTGCAGGCCTCGGTACCCATATCGGTAAAAAAAGCCTTCACGACCGGGGTGAGCAGGGCCACCAGGTCCTCGGCGGCTTCGCGCTCGGCGGGGTCCGGGTGACGTTCCTCGCGATCCACAAGCAGCGCCACCCAGCCGAGCAGCGCCCGCGCGCCTTCGCTTTGCGCCCGGGAGTTGAGCAGCATGCGGCGCACGTCCGGATGCACGATGATGGGATCCGCCGGCTGATCGGGAAATTTCGCTCCTGTAAGCGCGCGGCCCTGGACACGCTCGCGGGCGTAGCTGGCCGCGCTCTGGTACGCCACCTCCGCCTGAGAGAGACCCTGTTGCCCAACCATGATGCGCTCGTGGTTCATCATCGAGAACATGGCGTGCAGTCCGCGGTTAGGCTCACCCAATAGCCAGCCCTTTGCGTTTTCGTAATTCATCACGCAGGTCGATGCCCCGCGGATCCCCATTTTGTGCTCGATAGACCCGCAGCTCATCCCGTTGCGATCGCCTAGGCTGCCGTCGTCGTTGACCAGAAATTTCGGCACCAGAAACATACTTATACCCTTGGTGCCTTCAGGCGCGTCGGGGAGCCTGGCGAGCACCAGGTGAATAATGTTCTCCGCCAGATCGTGCTCGCCGCCGGTGATGAAAATTTTGGTCCCGTTAAGGTGAAAGCTGCCGTCCTTCTGCGGCTCGGCGCGGGTCCTCAGCAGTCCCAGATCGGTTCCGCAGTGGGACTCGGTCAGCGCCATGGCGCCACTCCACGTGCCCTGCACCATCTTTGGCAGGTAGCGCTGCTTGAGCTCGTCCGAAGCGTACGCCTTCATCGCCACGTAGGCGCCGCGCGTGAGACCCGGGTAGAGGCTGAGCGCCATGTTGGCCGACTGCAGCATCTCTTCGAAAAAAACGCTCAACGTATTGGGCAATCCCTGACCACCGAACTCCGAATCGCAGGCGAGCGACATCCAGCCGCCCTCGCAAAGCGCCTGGTAGGCTTCCCGAAATCCGCTGGGCGTGGTGACATCACCGCTGTCGAATTTGCACCCCTCCTCATCACCGACGCGGTTGGTGGGAAAAATCGCCGACTCGCAGAACTTGGCGCCCTCCTCGAGAATTGCGTCGATTACGTCGCTGCTGGCCTCGTCAAATCCCAGTTTCTTAAACTCGGCCTCGGCCTCGAGCAGCTCGTGGAGAACGAACTGCATGTCGCGGACGGGTGCTTTATAAATGGCCATAACAATCTCTTTTGTCTGCGGCTTGGGAAATCACCGCCACGAAACAGTGACAAGTGACACGTAACATGTAACAAGTAGATAGCAGTACTTTTTTCGTATCTAAGTGAATCCGGATTCAAATACTAACATTCGCCTCATTAATGCTTCTCCCTTCTTACATGTCACATGTTACTTGTTACCTGTCACTACATATTAGGATAATTCGGGCCGCCGCCACCCTCGGGAGTGACCCAGTTGATGTTCTGCGTGGGATCCTTGATGTCGCAGGTTTTGCAGTGTACGCAATTCTGCGCGTTGATCTGCAGCCTCGGGTTGGAGCCGTCGTCGTCACGCACGATCTCGTAGACGGCGGCCGGACAGTAGCGCTGCTCCGGGGCGTCGTACTCCTTCAGATTCACCTCGATGGCGACCGACGGATCCTTGAGCTGCAGATGGACCGGCTGGTCCTCTTCGTGATTGGTGCCGGAGAGGAACACCGAGGACAGCTTATCGAAGCTCACCACTCCGTCCGGCTTCGGGTAGTCAATCTTGGGGCAGTCGCTGGCCTTCTTCAGCCGCGCGTGGTCGGCATGATGACGCATGGTCCACGGCGCCCTGCCTCGCAGAACGTAGGTCTCCAGACCGGAATAGGCGATTCCACCCCACAGCCCGAATCGGAATGAGGGTCGCACGTTGCGCACCCGGTAGAGCTCGTCCCAGAGCCAGGTTTGCCTGAGGCGCTCGGGATAGGACGAAACCTGTTTTACCTCGTCGCTTCTGGTGAGCGCCTCGAACACGCATTCCGCCGCTGTCATTCCCGACTTCATTGCCGTGTGGGTGCCCTTGATCTTGGGCACGTTGAGAAATCCCGCGGTGTCGCCCACCAGCAGCCCGCCCGGGAATTCGAGCTTCGGGATAGACTGAAAGCCTCCTTCGTTGAGCGCCCGGGCCCCGTAGGCGATTCGCCGTCCGCCCTCGAAGGTCGGGCGAATCTTCGGATGCGTCTTGAAACGCTGGAACTCGTCGAAGGGAGAGAGATGAGGATTCCGGTAGTCGAGCCCGATAACGAAACCCACCGCCACCTGGTTGTCTTCCAGGTGATAGATGAAGGAACCGCCGTAGGTGCCGGCGTCCAGCGGCCAGCCGATGGTATGCACAATCAATCCTTGCTGGTGCTTTTCCGGCGCCGCTTCCCACAGCTCCTTAATGCCGATGGCGAAGGTCTGCGGATCGGCGTCTTTGCGAAGGTCGAAGCGCTCGAACAGAGTCTTGGTCAGCGAGCCCCGGCAGCCTTCAGCGAAGATGGTCTGGCGCGCGTGCAGCTCGACGCCGGGTTCATGACTCGGCCTAGGCTTGCCGTCGCGCCCAATCCCCATATCGCCGGTGGCCACGCCCTTGACGCTTCCGTCCTCGTGGTAGAGGACTTCCGCGGCGGCGAATCCCGGAAAGATCTCGACCCCGGCCTCTTCCGCCTGGCCGCCGAGCCAGCGGCAGAGATTGCCAAGGCTGATGATGTAATTGCCGTCGTTATGCATTTGCGGCGGCGTGGGCAGGCGAATGGAAGAAGACCTGGTGAGAAACAGGAAGCGGTCGTCTTTGGCCTCGGTATTGAGCGGAGCGCCTTTTTCTTTCCAGTCGGGAATGAGCTCATTCAGCGCCCGGGGTTCGAGCACCGCCCCGGAGAGGATATGGGCGCCCATCTCAGAACCCTTTTCCAGAACGCAGACCGATAGATCCTGGTTGTTCTCCGCGCAAAGCTGGCGAAGCCTTATCGCCGTGGCCAGTCCCGAAGGGCCGGCGCCGACAATGACCACGTCGAACTCCATGGCTTCGCGATCCATTCCGTACCTCCCCGATTGCCTGAATTGAGCAGCGCGCGGCCGATCCGCACGGCCGAACGTTTGATTTTCCCTGCGGCGCACAATACGGGCAAGGGCCCGGCTGGAAGAATTGCGAACCCGTTGCCGGCGTATTAACCTTCGCGCTCCCCGGGATCGGCACAATCAGCGGCTATTCGGAAGGCAAAATGAAGGTACTCGTCGCAGTCAAGCGGGTCGTCGACTACAACGTGAAGGTGCGCGTAAAAGCGGACGGTAGCGGAGTCGAAACCGCCAACGTAAAAATGTCCATGAACCCCTTCGACGAAATCGCCGTCGAGGAGGCCCTGAGGCTTAGGGAAGCGGGCACCGCCACGGAGGTCATCGCCGCTTCCATCGGCGTCGAAAAGTGCCAGGAAACCATCCGAACCGCTCTCGCCATGGGCGCCGATCGCGGCATCCTGGTCAAGACCGAACAAGACCCGGAGCCGCTGGCGGTGGCCAAGCTGCTCAAGGCCCTGGTGGAGCGCGAGGAGCCCGGGATTGTGATCGTCGGGAAGCAGGCCATCGACGGCGACAATTCCCAGACGGGGCAAATGCTCGCCGCCCTGCTCGGCTGGGCCCAGGGGACCTACGCTTTTCGGCTCGAGATCGAGGGCGATTCACTCAAGCTGACGCGTGAGATTGACGGCGGGCTGGAAACCGTCAATCTGAAGATGCCGGTGGTCGTCACCACGGATCTTCGCCTCAACGAGCCAAGATTCGCCTCGCTTCCGAACATCATGAAGGCAAAGAAAAAGCCCATTGACGTGGTCACTCCCCAGGAGCTCGACGTCGACATCACGCCTCGAGTGGAGACCATTAAAGTCAGCGAGCCGCCGAAACGTGAAGCGGGCATCCGGGTGCAGTCGGTCGCGGAGCTGGTGGACAAGCTCAAGAACGAAGCAAAGGTGATCGGATGACCGTTTTAGTCCTGGCAGAGCATAACAACGCGGCGCTCGCGTCCGCGACGCTGAACACCATTACCGCGGCGGGAAAGCTTTCGGACGACGTGCATGTGCTGGTCGCCGGGAGCGGCTGCAAACCCGTGGCGGAGACGATTTCGAAGGTTCAGGGCGTCACCAAGGTCCGGGTCTCGGACGACCCCCGCTACGAGCACCCGCTGGCCGAGCCTCTGGCGGCGCTTCTGGTGGGGCTCGCCGGCGACTACTCGCACGTGCTCGCCCCGGCCACCAAATTCGGCAAGAACGTGTTGCCCCGTGCCGCGGCGCTGCTCGACGTTTCTCCGATTTCGGAGATCATCGAAGTGGAGTCCGAGGACACCTTTGTCCGCCCGATCTATGCCGGTAGCGCCATGGCCACGGTCAAATCAAAAGACTCCATCAAGGTCGTAACCGTTCGGGCCACGGCGTTCGATCCGGCAGAGGCTCAAGGGGGTAGCGCACCGATTGAAGAAGTCTCCGCCGTGGACGATCCGGGATTATCCAGCTTCGTCGGCCAGGATTTGACCAAGTCGGAACGGCCGGAGCTCACCTCCGCGCGCATTGTGATTTCCGGCGGGCGCGGAATGCAGAGCGGGGATAATTTCAAGCTCATCGAAGGTATCGCCGACAAGCTCAACGCCGCCATCGGCGCGTCGCGGGCCGCGGTGGACGCAGGCTTCGTCCCCAACGACTACCAGGTAGGCCAGACCGGAAAGGTGGTCGCGCCGGATTTGTATATGGCAATCGGTATCTCAGGCGCGATCCAGCATCTCGCCGGTATGAAAGACAGCAAGGTTATCGTCGCCATCAATAAGGACGAGGAGGCGCCAATTTTTCAGGTGGCCGACTACGGACTAGTCGCCGATTTATTCAAAGCGCTGCCGGAGCTGGAAGAAGAGCTGAACAAGCTGCTCTAGAGTCGGGATCGGCTTGGCAAATCGCGCCAGCGATTTTACGGCGCTTTGGGCGCGTGCATCGCGGCGCGGCGGTGCCGGTCACTGTTCGATGGTGAAATCCACACGCTTACCACGCTCGGTCACTTTATCCGAGGGGTCGAATTCGATTTTCACCTTCGTCTTGACCCCCTTAATGGTCATGTCGAAGACTTTACCCACATCCTGATCGTGAACGTGGAGCACAACGCGATAGCGACCGCGGTCATCGGTGATCACTGAGCCGATGGGCGTGTTGTTGTTACCCACGGTAAATTGGATCGCCTCCCCAGCGACCGCCTTTCCATCGCTCGTGAGCACCTCGCCCCAGACAATGAAACGATGATCGATTTCATGTGTGGCGAAGGCCGGTGTGAGAACAAAAAGAATGGAAAGGACACCCACAATTACGCTTGGGGCAAAGCGTGTAATTCTCGGCAGCACTCGGAATCCCCTATTCTTTAGCGACAAGGCGACAATTACTCTGATTCGACCGCCGAAAGTATCTGGAATTCCGACGGCCGCACTTGATTTGCTGTTTGATTGTAGGCGCTTATCGCGCCCCGTGCCTCGCTTTGACGGCCCATTCGTCAGGTGAAGCTCTACCACGCCCATTCCTGGAACGTCACGCCCGCCGATGCCAGAACAATTCAGGAGCGGTTGCGCGGGCACGTCAGCCATCGCGACCGCCTGGGAAGAATTCGTTTCGTCGCCGGCGTCGACGTGGGTTATGAGGACGGCGGCAAACGCACCCGCGCGGCGGTCGCGGTGCTCGAGTTCCCGTCGCTGAAGCAAAGTGCCGAAGCCGTGACAACCCTGGCCACCCGGTTTCCGTACGTTCCCGGTCTCTTATCGTTCCGCGAGATCCCCGCCATCATTGCGGCGCTGGATAAGCTCAAGCAGCTGCCGCAGCTCGTTATTTGCGACGGCCAGGGCTACGCCCACCCGCGCCGATTCGGGCTGGCGTGCCACCTGGGCGTGTTGACGAACATTCCCACCATCGGCGTGGCCAAGTCCCGCCTGATTGGGACCCACGGCCGGGTGCCCCGGTCTAGGGGCCGCTGGACGCCCCTGATGGACGGCGATGAGACCATCGGCGCCGTGCTGCGAACCCGAAAGGGGGTCAAGCCGGTTTTCGTCTCGGTGGGGCACCGGGTAAGCCTCGAAACAGCAGTCGGGCTGGTGATGAAATGCGTAACCCGCTATCGCCTGCCGGAGACGACCCGCACCGCCGATCGTCTCGCTTCTACAAGATAAGCGTTAACTTCAGCACAACTGTTCAAGTTCAAGCTCGAATTTCGAGAAGGCAACGTGGTGGCGTCATTTCGAGACGCGCCCAGTCAGTGATGTGTTCGTGACGGTCTGGGCGCCGCGCTGGGCGGGTCGATGACGATTCCGCGGCGCACGCGCTTACCGACGAGGACGCATGCGGTGGCGAAGGCTTTCTCCGCTTCGACAGCGCACCACTCCCAGTCGGAGGGGCTGCCTGATACCGCCGCGCGCCAGTGACCGACAACCATGACGTTGTCGATTCGGATCTCTACCGCCCAGTCGTGCCACGTGACCTCAGTATCCTCTTCTTCCACGTATTCCTGCTCGACAAAGCGACAATAGTTTTCGCTCTGGTCGTCAATCGCGGTCGTTTCCATAATCACCAGGGCCTGGTCTACACAAGACTGATCGCCGGTGTGAACGCTGTCCGCCGTCACGAATACCGTGTCGATGATTGCCGCGGGAGTCAACGTGAGCTTGAGTGGCGTATCCCAATCAGGGTCCATCTCGAGATTCTCGCTAATAGATTTCATTGAATCGCTCCGTCGATCGGCGTCGGCTCAATCGCGGCGTGCGCACAACGCTCCAGGCAACGCTGCGGGCCGAAAAGGACGAAAATACCGGCTGTCAGCGACGCACGGCTCCGTATGCGCTTAAAGCAGCTCCATCATTTTTTCCGCGCTCGATTGTTCGAACTTGCCCGGCGCCTCCACATTGATGTGCTTTACCACGCCGTCTTCAACGATCATGGCGAATCGCTGAAGTCGAACTCCCATTCCGCGGGCGGTCAAATCGAGTTCCAGCCCGACCGCTTTGGCGAAGTCGGCGTTGCCGTCCCCGACCATGTGAATTTCTTCAGCATTCTGGGTTTTACCCCAGGCATCCATGACAAAAGCGTCGTTGACCGAAAGACAAACCACCTCGTCTATACCCTTGGCTTTGATTTTGTCAGCGTTGACCACGAAGCCGGGAAGGTGCGAAGCCGAGCACGTGGGAG
>JBFIYQ010000101.1:0-8450 GCA_041605275.1 Gammaproteobacteria bacterium | reverse complement strand
GGGATCGGCCACGGCGGCACCCACTGGGTGGCGGCCGTGTTTTACATCGTGCTGCCTTTCATTACCCGGGACCTCGGGCTCTCCTACGCCCAGGCGGGGACGCTGGTGGCCGTCTTCCACGCCAGCTCCGCGCTGGCCAATTTCGGCAGCGGCGTTCTGGTGGACGTGAGCGGCCGCCGGGTCGTGTACCAGGTGGTCTCGCTGATCATGGGCGGCGGCGCGCTACTGGCCTTCGGCTTCAGCGCCGAATTTCTCTTGCTTTGTCTGCTCACGATGTTCATCGGCGTGTCCAACAATCTCTGGCACCCGGCGGCCATCGCCTACGTGTCGGAAGCGTACCCGGGGAACCGCGGATACGCGCTTTCCATCCACGCCCTCGGCGCAAACGTCGGCGACACCCTCGCCCCTCCGGCCACCGGCGCGCTGCTCGCATTTCTCACCTGGCAGAACACTTCGATTGTGGGCGCCATACCGGCTTTGATCATCGCCGTCCTGATCGGTGTCCTGCTTCTCAGGGAGGACGGACACGGCTCAACGGGCGCGCGGCACGCGATGACCATGGGCGATTACTTCAGCGGTTTGAAAGCGCTGGTCAAGGATCGGGCGGTGCTCGGACTCTGCATCATGGCGGGTTTTCGAAGCATGACCCAGAACGGGCTGTACGTGTTCCTGCCGCTTTACCTAATCAACGTGGTGGAGACCGGACCCGTGGTGATGGGCTTTACCGTTATGGCGATGCAGATTGGCGGCATCGTCGCCGCACCGGTAGCCGGCGCCTGGTCCGACCGGGTGGGTCGACGACCGGTGGTGCTGGCGGGCTTGACCACCACCACCGTCACCATCGTTGCGCTCACGCTCATTCAACACGAGCTGTTGTTCATCGCCGGCGTGTCGGTGCTCGGCTTCGCGCTTTTCGCCGTGCGTCCAGTGGTGCATAGCTGGCTTTTGGACCTGACGCCGCCGCGCCTGTCCGGCAGCGCCACGAGCATGATGTTTGGAACCCAGGCGATATTGTCCGCCGCGGTGCCGGTGATTGGCGGCGTTATCGCGGATGGCTACGGCCTTGCCGTGGTTTTCTACCTGCTTGCTGGCACCATGATCATCGCCAACGTGCTCGTTTACCTGTTGCCTGGCGAAACGGCTGCGCGTGAGCCGGCGTAAAGAGCACAACCGTTTAACGGGGCTCCGTGCTGTTCAACGAAAATGCACGGGCTTCCGGCGCGGAAAGTAATTGCAGCGGCTTCTCTTGTCGTTACGGAAAAGCTCGATTCAATACCGTGCTGGGTTAGAATCCGGTCAGCGAGCAAGAATAAGTCACTGGAAGGGGAGGCAGATGCTGAAAATCTGGGGGAGAACCAATTCCATCAATGTGATGAAAGTGTTGTGGTGTCTGGAAGAGCTCGATCTGCAGTACGAGCGCGAAGACGCCGGCCTGCAGTTCGGTGTCGTCAACGAAGGCTACTACGGCAGCCTCAACCCGAACCGCAAGGTCCCGACGATGAAGGACGACAAGCTGGTGCTGTGGGAGTCCAACGTCATCGTCAGATACTTGAGCACCAAGTACGGCATGGGAAAACTCTGTCCTGAAGACGTGGCGGAGCGGGCACTGGCGGACCAGTGGATGGACTGGCAGCAGACCAGCATTCATCCCGACATCACCTATATTTTCTGGGGCGTGGTGCGGAATTCACCTGACCACAAAGATCCCAAACGCGTTGCCGCAGCGACAAAAACCCTCAACGCCATGTGGTCGATCCTCGACGAACAGCTTGGAAAGACAGAGTTCGTCGCCGGAGATCAACTCACCATGGGCGACATCCCCATCGGCTGCGCCGCCTGGCGCTGGTTCAACCTGGATATCGAACGCCCCGAGCTGCCCAATCTGATTAAATGGCACGAGCGCTTGAAGGAGCGCAGCGGATTTCAGAATCACGTCATGCAGCCGCTGACGTAACGCACGCTACAACTTGAGCAGGGGCGCCTCGAGCGCGAACCTTGCACAAATATTTGGCGCAATACGCTTCGCTATTGTGCCCTACTTTTCTTGCCCTTCGAAATTCGCGGGCAAGCCCGCTCCCACAGGCATTCGGAATCACCAGAAAGAGAAACGATCCTTGATTAGGCAAGCCTCTGATTAAGTTTGGTCGGTTCGCCCGCAATGGGGTTTTTACGGCAGCCGTCGAAGCCTTAGGATTGATCGATACGCATCGCGCATCCTGTCTTACCAGCCGTCATTCCCGCGAAAGCGGGAATCCAGTGAACAAACCATTCCTTAGATCCGGCGAAAATAATTGCGCATTCCACGGGTTATCAGGCCGTCTGGTTCGCGAGGAGAGGTTCAGAGGTCGATGGCTAAGGTGAGGAGAGGCTGGGAGTAAATTTGGGTCGGTTATTTTCCGCCTTCGCATTCGTAGTGCACGGCGTTTTCGCATTCCTCGACTTTGCGGCCGAGACTAATCTGGCCGGTACCCGAAAGAACGTGGGATTCGTTCCGGCGTAACGTCACCTCACCCGCCGGAGTGAGCACATAAGTGCCGTTGACGCTTTCGTCGAAGATCATGAATTTGCCGCGGGAGTATTCCACTCTAAGATGCATCCGGGATGCGTTGGCGTCGTCCACCCGCAGATGCGCCTGCCGCCCTCTTCCCAGCATTCTCGGGCCGCTAGTGTGATCCATGATGATCACTTTGTCCCGGTAGCGAAGAGAAAGCTGCGCTTCCACGTCCGCTGACTTGACCGCGTTGGTCGCCACGTTTGTGGCGCCCTCTTCCCAAACCACCTCGTAGATGTTGATTGGATCCCGCTTGCCTTTCACCGGCATCCGGTCCACCAGCCGCACCATGGATTTGAGCCGCCGGGACAGCGCCTCGGCGGTGAACTGAGTGGTGATTATCTGGCCGCCCTTGGCGGCGGTGGCCATGCGGGAGGCCAGATTCACCGCGTCGCCGAAGACGTCGTTGTCCTTTGGGATCACCTCACCGAAATGTATGCCGATACGCAGCGAGAGCGCCGGCTCGTTGGAGCCCCCATCAACGGAGTCGTCGCGCACCCGCTCCTGCATCCCCACCGCGGCCTTGACCGCATCGTCGGCGGAGGAGAAGGTGCACATGACCTCATCACCGATGGTTTTGATCACCCGGCCCTGGTGCTCATCGACTTCTTCGGTCATCCCTTTGAGGCATTTCTGGATCAGCTTCCATGCCGTCTCGTCGCCCAGCGCATCGAACAGGCGCACGCTGCCGGTCACGTCAGCGAAGACGATGGCGACTTCTTCTACAACGGTATCCATACGTTGTCTTGGTTTCTGACTTGCCTGCCGGCCGGGGACGGGCAATATCCGGCCGATCCATTGAAATATAGTCGAACTTTCAATGGATTGAGTGCCGCCCCTGGGTATCCAGGACAGTGGGGGAAAAAGGAAAGGCGTTCTGATTTAGGACAGGAGCAACACCATCACGACGATGGCGACGGCGGCGGCGAGCGCAAGCGGTTTCAGCGCTTTCCGCGGCGCCGCATTGAACCGGCGGACCGGCCGCGGCGCGGGAGTTTTCGATGCGCCGTCTTTTGCCCCATCGCCGGCGGTCGGATCTCCGAGGTAAAGATAATCCTCCGCTTCCGAGCGGCGGGAGAATTCCCGATCGCCGACGCGGTAGCCATTATCGGTTTTGATGATCTTCTCCTCGTTGCCCGGCGCTTCGGACTTTCGCTTCCGACGCTTGAATGGACGTCGAAACGCCGACAGCGCCGCCCGGTAGCGGGAAGCGCGTTTGGGAGAATCCGCGGAACCTTTACTGTTTCCGGAAATCCGCTTGGCAATATTCGGAACCCGAACCCGAAAACGCTTGCCGATCACCGGCACCTTCATGCCGACGCCCCTGACGAGAACGTGGGCTATAACGCCGAGGACCGCACCGGTGATGCCGAAGATCAGGAACTCCTCGTCGCCGGGATCGCTGAAAACGATTAGCGCGAGGAACTGTCCCAGCACATAGCCGGCGCAGGCAAAGAGCAGCTGCTCCAGTCGCGGAGGCGCGAGGCCGACCTGCTCGATCGGCGCCGACTCCCTCAGGGCCTTGCCCTGTTCAGCCATGGGCCGTCTTACCCGCGGAACGCCCGGCGATGCGTCCGAACACCGCCCCCGACATCAGTCCGGTGCCCCCCGGGTAATTGAAATAAAACAATCCGCCCACCAGCTCGCCGGCGGCATAAAGCCCCGTCATAGGCAGCCCATCGACGCTCATGACCTGAGCGTCGTCGTTAATCTGCAGTCCGCCGAAGGTGAAGGTAATACCGCAGGTCACCGCGTAAGCCTCGAACGGAGGGGTATCGATGGTATTTGCCCAGTTGGACTTGGGCACCGCAAGTCCCCGGGTACATCGCCCGTCTTTTACCGTGGGATCGAACGGCACGTCGGTTGCCACCGCTGCGTTGTATTCCCTGACGCAAGCGAGAAATCGTTCCGCGTCCACGTCCTCGAGCATGCCCGCAAGTGATTCCAATGTATCCGCCTTGGCTTTGGTCACCTGGCGGATGCGGTACTCGTCGCGCAAAAGGTGGGTCACCTTTGAATCGAATACCTGCCAGGCAAACTGACCCGGCTGTTCCAGAATGACGCGACCGTACTTGGCATAAGTGTAGTTTCTGAAATCCGCACCTTCGTCCACGAATCGCTCGCCGCTGGCGTTGACCATTATTCCGAACGGATAGCTGTGCTTCTGGAAGTTATCGCCCACGGCCAGATCGCCGAACTCGGGGGCGTTGCGGTCCCAGCCCACGGAATGACACCCGGACCAGTTACCGTAGGGCAAGGCGCCGGCGTCCAGAGCCATTCGAATGCCCTCGCCGGTGTTGAAGCGGGTGCCGCGTACCTTGGCAAGGTCCCATCCCGGGCCTAAGTACCGGGTGCGCCACTCAGCGTTGGCCTCGAAACCTCCGCTGGCAATCACCACCGCGCCGGCTCGGATTTCGAAAGACCTGCCCCGGTGCCGGGCGACCACACCGCAGCACTCGCCCTCCTCCATGAGCAGCGAGACGGCCCGGGTGGCATAGCGCACTTCAGCCCCGGATTTTTCCGCCGACGCGTATAAAGAATCCACCAGACCAGGACCACCGCCCCAGGTCTCCACCGCGAGTCCGCCCCAGAAGCGGAAGCGCCCGTCGACTTTGAAAGCCTGCCGCCCGTAGGAAGGCTGAAAGCGGACGCCCTTTTCCCGCATCCACACCATGGTGTCGTGACTCTCGCGGACCAGGGTTTCCACCAGATCCGGATTGGCGCGATAACGAGTGACCCGCGCCATGTCGTCGAAGTAATCGTCGAAGCTGTAGCTTCCGAAGTCCGTGTTCGCGATCTCTTCCTCGCTGAGGTCCATGATCTTCTTTAGATCTTCCACGCCGTCGAAGACCACGCGCATGGCGCCGGCGGTGAAGCGGCTGTTGCCGCCGCGTTCGGATTCGGGCGCGCATTCCAGCACCGTGACCTTCGCACCCTGCTCGGCGGCCGCGAGCGCGGCGCAGAGAGCGGCATTACCGCCGCCGACAATGACGACATCTGTTTTCAGTTCGGACATCGGAGTGTTTTTCCTAATTCATCAAATCCTGAGCCGGGCCGCATAGGATACCGGATGATGGCTGTATGTCGCCCGCTGCAGGCAAAGCCACTCAGAATTCTTAGAAGGTGGATGGTGCGGGTGTATGGAGCGGATGACGCAGGCACACTGCTTTACCGTCTACCTTCTACCCACTAACGAGTTCCGACGCGCGACAAACAGTCTAAGCGTTCCGCCTGACTCTCCCCGCAATCCCACTCCACACCCATCTGCGTTATCCTTCCCGGTCCCGGCCTAAATACCGCAACAGAACGAACCGGAGTCTCCCCCTTTATGCCCACCAGAGCATTCGCAAAACACGTGGTCGATCTCGGCGTTATGGAACTGTCCGACGAGGTCCGCCACGCCACCCGGCGCTGCCTCATCGACTGGTTTGCGACCACGGTGCCCGGCGGAGTCCGACCTCCGGCCACCTTCCTGTGCGAGGCGCTCCCCGACGAGCTCGACCGCGGCAGGGCCGTGCTGGTGCCGTTGGGCCGGCGGGCGCTGGCCCGCGCCGCGGCGCTGATCAACGGTTGCGCGTCTCATACGGTGGAATTCGACGATATTTTCCGCGACGCCATCTATCATCCGGGCGCCCCGGTCATCAGCGCGGCGCTGGCGCTGGCCCAGGAGCGGCAGGTGAACGGAGATCGGTTGCTTCGGGCCGTCGTTGCCGGGTACGAGGTCTCGACCCGAATCGGCGCCGCGGTGACGCCTGCTCATTACGAGTACTGGCACACCACCGGAACGGTGGGCGCCTTCGGCGCCGCCGCGGCGGCGTGCGCGATTCTCGGGCTCGACACCGACGAGACCGAACACGCACTGGCCAATGCCGCCACCATGGCCGCGGGACTGCAGCAGGCGTTTCGTTCCGACGCCATGGGCAAGCCTCTGCACGCGGGGCGCGCCGCCGAGACCGGCGTTCTGGTGGCCGTGGCGGCGGCCCACGGCGTCACCGGCGCCGCAGGCATGCTGGATGGCCCCCGGGGCTTCGGCAACGCCATGAGCCGCGACGCAGATTGGAGCGCGGCCGTCTCCGATCTGGGCAAAAGCTTCAACATCACCCGCATGACGCAGAAGAACCACGGCTGCTGCGGCCATTCCTTCGCCGCCTTGGATGCCATTATCGCTCTGCGCGACGCCCACCGGCTGGTGCCCGAGGACGTTTCCTGGATCCGCATCGGGACCTATTCCAAGGCGCTGGAAGTGACCGGGAACGCAACGCCCCGTAGCGGCTACGAGGCCAAGTTCAGTCTGCCCTACTGCGCCAGCGTGGCGCTTATCGACGGCCGCGTGCGCCTCAGCGCCTTCGACGACCGGCACCTGGAAGATCCGGAGATCCGGGAGATGATCAAGCGCATCGAGCTGTACGTGGACCCGCAGTCCGACAAGGGCTTTCCCAAGCAGCGTGCCGCGGTGGTAGAGATGCACACCCGCGACGGTCGCGTGCTGCGGTACCGCGCGCCAACGCGAAAAGGCGATCCCGACAGCCCCTTGAGCGACGCCGAGCTGGTGGACAAGTACCGGGAGCTGGTGGCGCCGGTGATCGGCGAGGCGGCGGCGGAAAACCTGCTGGACATTCTCTGGCGCATCGACGTGGTGGACGACGTCAGCGCCCTGCCGGTTTCGGATCGCGGCCTGCACGCCGTCGCCCGACCCAACTGAAACAACGACGACTCAATGTCGAACCGTCCCACTGACTGCCGATGAACGCATTGGGATTCATGGGCTTCGGTGAAGCCGCCCCGGCGATCGCCGAGGGGCTTGCCGAGGCCGGCGTTGAAAATCTTTACACCTTCGACATCGCCTACGAAACGTCGCCGGCGCGCTTCGCGCCGAGAATGGCGCGCTCGGGCACCGAGATGACCAAGGACCCGGCCGAGCTTTCGTCCCGCTGCAAGCTCATTTTCTCGCTGGTCACCTGCACCGAGGCGGTACCCGCGGCTGCTTCCATCGCCGCGCACCTCACGCCCGAGCACGTTTTTGTGGACATGAACTCCGCCTCGCCGGAGGTGAAGCGCGAGGTGGCGGGCATCGTGGAAAAAGGCGGCGCGCAGTTCGTCGAGGCCGCGATCATGTCGGTGGTGCCCCCGCTCCGCCACAAGGTGCCGATTCTTCTATGCGGCAAGGCGGCGCCCACGCTCGCGTCCGAGCTCGAACCCTTCGGCATGAATGTGGAAGTGGTGGGAGATCAAATCGGCGCCGCGTCGGCCACCAAGATGTTTCGCAGCATTATGGTCAAAGGCATGCAGGCGCTGTTCATGGAATGCCTGCTGGCGGCGCGCCACTTCGGCGCCGAGAAGCGCGTGCTGGATACGGTCACGGCCAGCTATCCGGGGATCAACTGGAACGAGTTCGCCGATTATCTCATCGGGCGAAGCGCGCTACACGCCGGCCGCCAGTCCCATGAGATGGAAGAGGTTTCCCAGACTCTCGAGTCCATCGGCGAGCTGCCGCTGATGGCCCGGGCCACGGCGGAACGACTGCGGCGCTTCAGCGAGCTGGGATTGAAGGACGTGTTCGGTGACAAAGAGCCCGAGAAATACGCCGAAGTGCTCAAGCTTCTGGCCGAACGGGAGCAGAGCAAGAATTGAGATCGAACGCGGTGAATCGACACCATAAGCTGACCGCCACCGAGGCCGCCGCCGCTACCCGCTCCGGCGATATCAGCAGCCAGTCGCTGGTTCGCGGGTGTCTCGAGCGCATTGCCGAACGCGAAGCCGAGGTGGGCGCTTGGATCCACCTGGATGAATCGAATGCGCTTGCCCAGGCGAAGGCCCGGGATGAGTCGCTTTCCGCCGGAAAACCTCCGAACTCGCTTCACGGAATTCCCGTCGGCATCAAGGACATCTACGACACCGC
>JBFIYQ010000100.1:0-8460 GCA_041605275.1 Gammaproteobacteria bacterium | reverse complement strand
GGCGGTTTTGCCGCCAACGAGCTGGCGGTGCGCATCGACGACGCCAGACCCAAGGTCATTGTCTCCGCCTCCTGCGGTATCGAGCCGGGCCGGGTGGTGGAGTACAAGCCGCTTCTGGACAAGGCCATCGAACGGGCCAGACACAAGCCGGACAAATGCGTCATCGTCCAGCGTCAGACCAAGACCTGCGATCTCACTGAAGGTCGGGATCTCGACTGGAAAGACGCCATGGATGCCGCCAGCCCCCACGATTGCGTTTCGGTGGCGGCGACGGATCCGCTGTACATTCTTTATACCTCCGGCACCACCGGACAGCCCAAGGGCGTGGTGCGGGACAACGGCGGTCACGCCGTGGCGCTCAAGTGGACGATGAAGAACATCTACGGCGTGGAGCCGGAAGAGGTCTACTGGGCGGCCTCTGACGTGGGCTGGGTGGTGGGGCACTCCTACATCGTTTACGCGCCGCTGCTCGCCGGGAACACCACCGTGCTGTTCGAAGGCAAGCCGGTGGGTACCCCGGACGCCGGCGTCTTCTGGCGGGTCATCTCCGAGCACAAGATATCCGTGATGTTCACCGCGCCGACCGCGTTTCGCGCAATCAAGAAGGAAGACCCGAAAGGCGAGCTGATCAAGAACTACGATTTCTCGGGCTTCAGGACTTTGTTCCTGGCGGGCGAGCGCACCGACCCAGACACGCTCCAGTGGGCCGAGCAGAAGCTCAAGGTGCCGGTCATCGACCACTGGTGGCAGACGGAGACCGGGTGGTCCATCTGCGCCAACTGCGTCGGCATCGAGCAGCTGCCGGTCAAGCCGGGCTCGCCGTCGAAGCCCGCGCCCGGCATGAACGTGCAGGTGGTGGGAGAAGACGGCAAGCCGGTAAAAGCGGGTGAAATAGGCGCGCTGGTGATCAAATTGCCGCTACCGCCGGGAACCTTCCCCACCCTATGGAACGCGGAGGAGCGCTTCAAAGAAGCGTACTTAAGCGAGTATCCCGGCTACTACAAGACGGCCGACGCCGGCTACATTGACGAGGACGGCTACGTCTTCGTCATGGCGCGGACCGACGACATCATCAACGTCGCCGGACACCGCCTCTCCACCGGCGGCATGGAGGAAGTGCTAGCGGCTCACCCGGACGTGGCCGAATGCGCCGTCATCGGCGTTGCCGACCAGATGAAGGGGCAGCTTCCCGTCGGCTTTCTGGTTCTGAACGCCGGCGTTGACCGAAGTCATGACGAAATCGTCAGGGAAGCGGTACAAGGCGTTCGCGAGCAAATTGGGCCAGTGGCGGCGTTCAAGACCGCGGTGGTGGTGAAGCGGTTGCCCAAGACCCGATCCGGAAAGATCCTGCGCGGCACCATGCAGAAAATCGCCGATGACGAAGCTTGGAAAATGCCGGCGACCATCGATGACCCTGCAATCCTCGACGAAATCACCGAGGCGCTGAAAACCGTCGGCTATGCCCGCAACGCGTGAATATTTTCGGGTGAGAACGTAAATGAAAGGATGCCCCGGCCAGCGACCCGCATCTGGATGAAAGATGAACGCGCGAGAGCTTACGCGCGGGAGTGAAAACGCTGATGGCTGATTTTCCCAGAAAGACTCTGGCCGACTGGCTGGCTCTTGCGCAAAAAGAGCTGAATGGAGGCTCGCCGGAAGGCCTCAACTGGTCGACGCCGGAGGGCATCGAGGTCAAGCCGCTCTATACCTCCGCGGATCTCGAGAAGCTGGAACACCTGGACGCCCTGCCCGGTTTCCCGCCCTATGTGCGCGGGACCCGCGCCACCATGTACGCGAGGCGTCCGTGGACCCTTCGTCAGTACGCTGGATTTTCCACCGCGGAAGAATCCAACACCTTTTACCGCAAGAACCTGCAGGGCGGTCAGACGGGTCTTTCCATCGCCTTCGATCTGGCCACTCACCGCGGCTACGACTCTGATCACCCGAGGGTTGTAGGCGACGTGGGCAAGGCCGGCGTGGCCATCGACAGCGTCGAGGACATGAAGATCCTCTTCGATCAGATCCCCATGGACGTGATGTCCGTGTCCATGACCATGAACGGCGCGGTGTTGCCGGTGCTCGCCATGTATATCGTCGCGGCGGAAGAGCAGGGCGTGCCGCAGTCCCAGCTTTCGGGCACGCTGCAAAACGACATTCTCAAGGAGTTCATGGTCCGCAACACCTATATCTACCCGCCGGAGCCGTCCATGCGTATCGTCGCGGACATCATCGGACATACCTCGAAGCACATGCCGCGTTTCAATCCCATTTCGATCTCCGGCTATCACATGCAGGAAGCGGGAGCCACCTGCGTGCAGGAGCTGGCGTTCACCCTCGCCGACGGCGTCGAGTACGTTCGTGCCGCGCTGTCCAGCGGGCTGGAAGTGGACCGATTCGCGCCGAGGCTTTCATTTTTCTTTGCCATCGGCATGAACTTTTTCATGGAGATCGCCAAGCTGCGGGCGGCGCGGCTGCTGTGGGCCGGTCTCATGGACGAGCTTTTCTCTCCGAAGGATCCGCGCTCGCTCATGCTGCGAACCCACTGTCAGACCTCCGGCGTCAGTCTCACCGGCCAGGATCCCTACAACAACGTAGTGCGAACCGCTATCGAAGCGCTGGCCGGCGTGCTAGGCGGTACCCAGTCGCTGCACACCAACGCCTTCGACGAAGCTCTGGCGCTGCCTACGGAGTTCTCGGCGCGGATCGCGCGCAATACCCAGCTCATCTTGCGCGAGGAGGCGGGGTTGACCCAGGTCGTGGACCCGCTCGCTGGCTCTTATTACGTTGAGCACCTTACCGCAAGTCTCGCCAGTGCGGCGCGAGCGCTAATTGGCGAAGTCGAGGAAATGGGCGGCATGACCAAGGCAGTCGTGGCGGGAATGCCCAAGCTCAGAATCGAGGAGGCCGCAGCCCGCCGCCAGGCACGGATTGACCGAGGAGAGGACGTCATCGTTGGCGTGAACAAATATGTCGCCGATGACCAGGAGGAGGTCGATATTCTGAATATCGACAACACCGCGGTGCGCGAGGCGCAGATTAAACGCTTAGGAAGGGTGCGTAGAGAGCGTGACGAGCCGGCGTGCCGAACGGCGCTGGAAAAATTGACCAAGATCGCCGAATCGGGCGAGGGTAGCCTGCTCGAGGCGGCGATCGAAGCCGCGCGCCGGCGCGCCACCGTGGGTGAGATCTCCGACGCTTTGGAAAAAGTGTGGTCTCGGCACCGGGCGGTGGTGCACTCGGTGGCCGGCGTTTACGGATCCGCCTACGAGGGTGACGAAGGTTTCAACAAGATCGTGCGGGAGGTGGAATCCTTCGCCGAGGAAACCGGGCGTCGGCCGCGGATGCTGGTGGTCAAGCTCGGCCAGGACGGCCATGACCGCGGTGCCAAAATCATCGCTACGGCCTTTGCCGATCTGGGCTTCGACGTGGACATCGGCCCGCTCTTTCAAACCCCCGAGGAGGCCGCACGCCAGGCGGTGGAGAACGACGTGCACGTCATCGGCGTCTCGTCCCAGGCCGCTGGACATCAGACCCTGGTGCCCGGGCTGATCAAGGCGCTGAAATCCGAAGGCGGCGGCGACGTTCTCGTGGTCTGCGGTGGCGTAATTCCCCCGCAGGACTACGACCCGCTGATGAAGGCCGGCGTCGCGGCAGTCTACGGACCGGGGACCAACATTCCCGTGGCGGCGAGCGAAGTAATTGAACTGATCCGTCGGCAGCGAAAGGCGGCGTAGGCGGGGCGGGGGACAGATGGCCGTGAGCGTATGTCGTATGTCTTATGGCGCATATCGGAATAATGAATCTGATCCCCGCTCGACGAACTTCCAATCACCAATCACTTGTAAAAAATCACTTTGCGCTAACTCTCAGTGGCGAGCCAGTGTTCGCTGGCCACTTACCACATAAGGCGTTTTCGCCCGATGAAAGACATTCTCAAAAAGCTTGAAGAGATGCGCGAGGCGGCGCGCAAAGGCGGCGGAGAGCGCCGCATCAAGGCGCAGCACGACAAAGGCAAGCTCACCGCGCGGGAACGACTCGAGATTCTCCTCGATCCCGACAGCTTTGAAGAGTGGGACATGTTCATGGAGCACCGCTGCACGGACTTCGGCATGGAGTCGCAGACAATTCCCGGAGACGGCGTGGTGACCGGGCACGGCACCATCAACGGACGTCTGGTGTTCGTGTTCAGTCAGGACTTCACCGTATTCGGCGGGTCGCTGTCCGAGGCGCACGCGGAAAAGATCTGCAAAGTCATGGATCAGGCCGTGCGCGTGGGCGCCCCGATCATCGGGCTCAACGATTCAGGCGGCGCGCGTATTCAGGAAGGCGTCGCTTCGCTCGGCGGCTACGCCGAGGTTTTTCAGCGCAACGTGCTCGCCTCCGGAGTGGTGCCGCAGATCTCGATGATTATGGGGCCCTGCGCCGGCGGCGCGGTTTATTCTCCGGCCATGACAGACTTCATTTTCATGGTCAAGGGCAGCGCGTACATGTTCGTTACCGGCCCCGAGGTAGTGAAGACCGTGACCCACGAGAACGTCACCCACGAAGAGCTGGGCGGGGCCGTGACCCATTCGACCAGGTCGGGTGTCGCCGACGGCGCCTTCGAAAACGACATTGAGGCGCTGCACAGCATGCGAGACTTGATTGATTTTTTGCCGGCGAGCAACCGCGAGCCGTCGCCGGAGCGGCCCTGCGAGGACGATCCCACCCGGGTCGAAGCGTCTTTGGACAAGCTCGTGCCGGCGAACCCGAACCAGCCCTACGACATGAAAGAGGTCATCCTCAACGTTGTCGACGAGAGCGACTTCTTCGAGATACAGCCCGATTACGCCAGGAACATCGTCACCGGCTTCGCTCGCATGCAGGGCGCTACGGTCGGCGTGGTCGCCAATCAGCCCATGGTGCTCGCCGGCTGCCTGGATATCAGCTCCTCGATCAAGGCGGCGCGCTTCGTGCGCTTCTGTGATTGTTTCAATATTCCCATACTCACCTTCGTCGACGTGCCCGGATTTCTTCCCGGGACCGCCCAGGAGTACGGCGGCATTATCAAGCACGGCGCCAAGCTCTTGTTCGCTTACGCCGAGGCCACGGTGCCGAAGATCACGGTCATTACCCGAAAGGCCTACGGCGGCGCCTACGACGTCATGAGCTCCAAGCATCTTCGCGGCGACGTGAACTACGCCTGGCCGAGCGCGGAAATTGCCGTCATGGGGCCCAAAGGCGCGGTGGAGATCATTTTTCGTCAGGACGCGGGCGACGAGAAGAAGATCGCCGAGCGCACCGAAAGCTACCGGCAAAAGTTCGCCAATCCTTTCGTGGCGGCCCATCGCGGCTACATCGACGACGTCATCATGCCCCACAGCACGCGCATGCGAATCTGCCGCTCGCTGGCGATGCTCAGGAACAAAGAGCTCGATAATCCATGGAAGAAGCATGAAAACATGCCGCTCTAGCGGCTTCGATTGACGAACGGGTTGCACCAGCATTCGTGAGATCTTCACTCTAAATGTTCTCCAAAATACTGATTGCAAATCGGGGTGAAATCGCCTGTCGCGTCATGCGCACGGCGAACCGGATGGGGATCGCCACGGTGGCGGTGTACTCGGAGGTGGACGCCGACGCGATGCACGTGGAGCTTGCAGACGAATCAGTCTGCATCGGCCCGGCGCCGTCTACGGAGAGCTATCTTCGAATTGAAAATATCGTCGAGGCGTGCACTCGGACCGGCGCCGAAGCGGTGCACCCCGGCTACGGCTTTCTGTCCGAAAACGCGGAGTTTGCGGCGGCGCTGGATAACGCGGGCGTCGTCTTCATCGGTCCACCCGCGGAAGCCATGCGAACCATGGGCGACAAGATCGCGTCGAAGACTCTAGCCGAGTCTGCCAGCGTCAGCACCATTCCCGGCAGCACGGAGGTGATCAAGGACGCAAAGCACGCGGAAAAGATTGCCGAAAAAATCGGCTATCCGGTGATGCTCAAGGCCAGCGCCGGCGGCGGCGGCAAGGGCATGCGGCTTGCGCGGGATGTCGCCTCCTGTCGGGAAGGATTCGAGCGCGCGACCAGCGAGGCGCTGTCCAGCTTCGGCGACGGCCGCGTCTTTATCGAAAAGTTCATCGAGCGCCCGCGGCATATCGAGATTCAGGTGCTGGCCGATTCCCACGGCAACGTCGTTTACCTCGGTGAGCGGGAGTGCTCTATCCAGAGGCGGCACCAGAAGATCATCGAGGAGTCACCGTCTCCGTTCATCGATAAGCCCACCCGCAGCGCCATGGGCGAGCAGGCGGTCGCGTTGGCCAAGGCGGTGAACTATCGATCCGCGGGGACGGTGGAATTCGTGGTGGATCCCGAGCGCAATTTCTATTTCCTGGAGATGAACACCCGACTGCAGGTAGAGCACCCGGTCACCGAGCGGGTCACCGGCCTGGATCTGGTCGAGCAGATGATCCGCATCGCCGCCGGTGAGCGGCTTACCATCCGCCAGGATGAGGTGCGCTTGCGCGGATCCGCAGTGGAAGCGCGCATCTACGCTGAAGATCCCGCGCGGGATTTCAATCCCTCCCCGGGGCGCATCACCAAATATCTGCCTCCCGATGAAGGCGACTTAGTTCGCGTGGACAGCGGCGTGTCTCAGGCGGCGGAGGTGAGCAATTTCTACGACCCCATGATTGCCAAGCTCATCGCTTATGGTGACGACAGGGCGGCGGCCGTGGATCTGCTCGGCCTTGCGCTGGATCGCTTTATCATCCGCGGCGTCGCCACCAACCTGCCGTTCCTGGCCGCCATCGCGGGTAATTCGAGGTTCAGAGAGGGCGCGCTGAGCACCGATTTCGTCGACGAGGAATTCCCCGATGGATTTGATCCCGCCGACGTGCCGATATCAAAACGCGGCCTCATCGCCGCTGTCGCCGCCGCGGTTCACGAGGCGTACGCCGAGCGCGCAAGCCGAATCGGCGGCGGGATTCCGGGCTTTTCCCGAAAGATCTCCAACGACTGGGTGGTGCGGATGGGAGACCATACCGTGGAGGTGAGCTTAAGCTTCGGGGAGTCGTCAATCGAAGCAAATTGCGCTGGCGAAGTCTTGAAGCTCGAAAGCCGGTGGCGGACGGGCGAGCCGCGTTTCGAGGGCCGGGCTAACGGAAATCCCGTTTGCGTTCAGGTGGAGAAACGCGGGGTGCGCTATCACCTGATTCACGCGGGCGTCGACGTGGACTGTCTCGTGCTCACCCCACGGGCGGCTGAGCTTTTCCGCCACGTGCCGGAAAAGCGCGACCTGGACACCTCCCGATATCTGCTGTCGCCGATGCCGGGGCTACTGGTTCGGCTGGCGGTGTCGCCCGGCGATCAGGTTGCCGGAGGACAGGAGCTTGCGGTGATCGAGGCGATGAAAATGGAGAACGTGCTGCGCGCGGACAAGGAGCGGACGGTTGCCGCGCTGCTTTCAAAGCCCGGCGACAGCCTCGCCGCCGATCAGCCGATCCTGGAGTTTGAATGAGACCGGTGGCCACAGGTGAAAACAATTGGGCATTACGAATCATCGCCTTTTGACCGTTATCAGGGCAAATTCGATTCAACGTAACGAATTCTTTCCTTCGCCTTCGACCCAACGCTTGCGCCCTTACGCCTGATTGGATGTCCCGTCGACAAAAAGAGCCAGCCGACGAATCTGGAGTCGAAGCGCTAGCGGGGGCCATTCTCTCCGGCGACCGCCGCGCCCTGGCGCGGGCCATCACTCTGGTGGAGTCGTCCAAGCCCGAGCACCGCGCCGATGCGAAGACGCTGCTCGCGCGAATAACGCCGAGTTCCGGAAACGCCATACGCATCGGAATCTCCGGCGTGCCCGGGGTAGGCAAGTCCAGCTTCATCGAAGCCTTCGGTCAGCACGTCATCGAGCAGGGGCACCGTCTCGCCGTGCTCGCGGTGGATCCCTCGTCGGCCCGCAGCGGCGGCTCGGTGCTCGGCGATAAGACGCGAATGGCGAATCTCGCCGCCAATCCTTCCGCGTTCATTCGCCCCTCTCCTTCCGCCGGCACCCTCGGGGGTGTTGCCCGCCGTACACGGGAATCCATCGTTCTCTGCGAGGCGGCCGGGTTTGACGTGGTGCTGGTTGAAACCGTAGGCGTGGGTCAGTCGGAATACGCCGTCGCCGACATGACCGACATGTTTGTGCTGCTCATGCTTCCCGGCGGGGGCGATGAGCTGCAGGGGATGAAGCGGGGAATCATGGAGCTTGCGGATCTGGTGCTGGTGAATAAGGCCGACGGCGAGCTTCAGGCGGCGGCAACCCGCGCGGCCTCGGATTACGCCAACGCGCTCAGGCTGCTCAAGCCCCGGATCGGCGGTTGGGCGGTGCCGGTGGAGACCTGCTCCGCGGTGGAGGGCAAAGGCATCGCCGAGGCCTGGCGCCACGTGGAAAGCTTTAGACGGCGATTCGAACGGGACGGCTGCATCGCCCGACGCCGC
>JBFIYQ010000099.1:0-8479 GCA_041605275.1 Gammaproteobacteria bacterium | reverse complement strand
GTTCGACAGGATCTCCGCGTCTTCCAGAAAAATGCTGCCGCGATGAGGATGAACCATCAGGCTTCAGTTGAAAAAGGCTTCTTCAGTTCGCGCCGAAGTCTACTATAGGAAGCCTGTGCAAGACCGGGGGGGGTTGATCACCTTGACGCAATGGGTGTCAGCTTTCCGCGCCGATTTGGCGCGCAATTTTCGTTTTGCATCGGGGCTGCTGGCTTTTGACCTTCGATTTCTGGTAAAAGGCGGCGGGCCTCGCTTTCGGCGAGAACGATCTAGAGGCGAAAATCTTTGACCAAATCCGCTGACCGGCTTTTCCACGTTCTCGATCCTCGTCAGTTTACCCGGCCGCTATTAGACGAGCTGTGCGCGCTGACTACCCGGGTGCGTACCATCGCCAAGTCACCTGAAGGCGCCCGTACGTTGCAGGCGCTGCTCTCCAACAAACGCGCGATGCTTTATTTTACCCAGCCGTCCACGCGAACATTTCTGTCGTTCAACAACGCCTGCCACGTGCTCGGCGTCCGCACCAGCGAGATCCGTGATCCCTCGATCTCATCGGAAGTGAAGGGAGAAAGCTTCGAGGACAGTATTCGCACCTTCAGTTCTTACGTCGACGTGATCATCATGCGCACCTGGGGTGAAGGCATGGCGGCGCAGTCGGCGGCGCTCATGGATCGGATCCGGCGCCCGGTGCCCATCATCAACGCCGGCAGCGGCAAGGACCAGCATCCGACGCAAGCGCTTCTGGACATCTACACCCTGGAGCGAAGCTTCGAGAACCGGGGCGGGATTGACGGAAAGGTGATCGGGCTCATGGGTGACCTAAAGCGCGGCAGAACCGCTCGCTCTCTCGCCTATCTGATGAAGAACTACAGAGAGGTGCGGCTGGTATTCATCGCCCCGGAAAGTTTCCGCATGGAAAGCCCGCTCAAGAAGCATCTCAGAGACAACGGGGTCGAGTATCACGAAACTGAAAATCTTGAGGACGTCATTCCCGAGCTCGACGCCGTATACGTCACCCGCCTGCAGGCGGAATACGACACCGCCGGCGAGTCGAAGGGATTCGAACACGCGCGCTTTACCATCGGGCTTGAGGAGATGAAAAAGCTTAAGGCTGACGCCATTGTCATGCATCCGTTGCCGAGAGGCCCGGAGCTCGATCCTCAGGTGGATTCGGACTCGAGAGCCATGTACTGGCGTCAGGAGCGAAACGGAATGTGGATGCGGGCCGCCCTGCTGATCAAGATTTTCGGCGTCGAAGCGGCACTCGGCGAGCTCTCCTGAGCGACGGCCGAACGGCGCGTTTAGTGCGCTTCACCGTCGGGCGCGTTGTGCAGGGAGAGCCAGTCCTCGAGGATGATCTGGGCCGCCACCGGATCGGCGTCCTGATCGACCCGGCCGTCGAGCTGGAGGCGGGTTTTCGCCTCGCGCGTGGTCAGGCGCTCATCGACCAGGTGCACGGACAGGCCGAAGCGCCCGTTGAGCTGGCGGCCGAAGCGCTCGGCGCGGTGGGTCATCTCCTGCTCGCTGCCGTCCATGTTGAGCGGTAACCCCACCACCAGCGCGTCCGGCGTCCAGGTTTTGATCAGCTTGGCTATGGCCTCCCAGTCCGGGCGCTCCCGCTTAACAACCACCGTCTCCAGGGGATTGGCGCTTCCGGTTTGCGTTTGCCCTACCGCCACGCCGATGCGTTTGAGTCCGAAGTCGAAAGCTAGGAGCGTCCGCGGCCGCGTGTTGGTCACGCGTGCCCGGCCTCACCGGAAAGGCGATCGGGATCGATCCCCAGCAGTCGCGCGGCGCGATTCCATCGCTCTTGGTACGGCGCGTCGAAGATGATGCTGCTGTCCGCGGGGCCGGACAGCCAGGCGTTTTCCGACACCTCGCGCTCGAGCTGACCGGCGTCCCAGCCGGCGTAACCGAGCGCAACAAGAGTTCGATCGGGTCCACGGCCCTCGGCGACAGCGGTAAGGATGTCGCGCGACGTGGCGACGCCGATTTCTTCGCTTACTTTAAGCACCGAATCCCACTGACCCACCGGGGCGTGGAGCACGAATCCCCGCTCACGCTGGACCGGCCCGCCCTGCATCACCTGCATCGCCTCGATACCCGGGTTGGCGTTCTTGATTTCCATGTGATCGAGGACGTCCGCGAGGTTCAGGTTCAGCGGACGGTTGATGACGATGCCCATAGCGCCTTCGTCAGTGTGCGCGCAAAGGTACGTGACGGTGCGGGCAAAATTAGGATCCGCTAGCGCCGGCATCGCGATAAGAAACTGGTTGGTGAGGTTCATCCCTTTCGATTATGAGATTTGCCCGATAGCGTGACAAGCGGCCAGATCGTCGCTCGCCTGGTTTTAAGGAATGCAATGCCCGTCGACACAGTCGTTCAACCAGGTCAACACCTTGACCGCGATCCGGGATCAGGATTCCTTTATCCGGTATCGACTGTAACCCGTCCTTTTTGCTCCCTTTCCGCGGCCTGCCGCGTCACATCGGCACCCCTTCGGTTACCCGAATCAAGTACTTGGAAACATCGACAACACCTGAGCGAGCCGGCAGGGGCTAATTGACGGGGGTTTGGGAGGAGGACGGTCGGTTAACGGCTGATGAAACGGTCGCCGGATAAAAACTGCCAGGTGCGTTCGATATGCAGGATATCCACGTCGTCTTCACGGATAGCGTCCGGAAACTTGGCGTAAGGTGCCGCCAGCTTGACGATGCGTACCGCCGCATCGTCGAGCACGCGCTCGCCGGAAGACCTCCGAAGCGTGATTTCGTTGATGGATCCATCCGGATTCAGGGCCACGTCGAGAAGCAGGTTGCCGGAAAGATTTCGCCGCCGCGCCTCGTCAGGGTAATTCAGGTTTCCGATGCGCTCTACCTTCTGTCGCCAGGCCTCCATGTAGGCGGCGTACTTATGCTCGCGGGTTCTGGCGGTGATCCACTTGCGCCGGGGTCGCTCGGCGTAGGCCTTCAATCGTCGATTAATCTCGGCGTTCAGACTCGCCATAGCCAGGCTGCGGTTGACCAGCGCCGCCGCCGATACGGTCTCCGTGGGCTGGGGCCGGCTTTCGGGTTCGGGGGTCGTTTCTATCTCCCGCGCCTCGGGGCTGCTCGTTTGTGTCGGCGACCGCTGCTTCGCCCGGGAGTCCGGTGCGGCCTTTTCCGCCACCTGGACCTTTTGCTCGGTGGGCGCCTTCTCCTGCGCCAGCACCGGCTTGGGCGCCGGCGCCGGCGGGGCCAGCTCGGCCTTCATCGGGGCGGGGCGCACGCTCTGAGGCGACGGTTCTGCCGGGGGCACCGGTGGTGACGCCGACACCAGGGCCGGCTCCGGGCTGGTCAGGGGCGAGGGTAGGGGCGTGGATGGCCGCTCGGTGGCATCGTGGTCGCCGCCGCCGTCCTGATTGGCCTGGGCCAGAAAATCCGCCTTCTCCGGGGCGCTCTCCGAGCGCTTCTGCACCAGGATCACGTCCAGAGTGGCGGCGCGCCGCAGGGAACGGTCTTCCTGGACGAAGGTGATGCCCAAGATCACCACCAGGTGAGCGGCAATGGCCAGAAACACCGTCATCCCCAGCCGATCGGCGGGGGTTATCTCGGGCGTAGCGGTGATTGCGTGCACCTGGGTCTGAATAACATCCTGAAGGGATCGAGAGAAGTATAATCTAACGTACTGTGTATTCTAGGTTTTCTCCCCGAGCTCAGGCGGCGGGCAAGGACCCGGGGTGACTGCGCTCGGCGACCTTTCGTTCGATGACCGCCATCAGCTGACCGGCGATGTCTAGCCCATAGAGGGCGTCCAGCTCGCGGATACAGGTGGGGCTGGTGACGTTGATCTCAGTGAGGAAGTCACCGATCACGTCCAGGCCAACGAACAGCAGGCCCCGTCGCTTGAGCTCCGGCCCCACCTGGGCGCAAATCCAGCGATCCCGCTGGCTCAATTCCGCACCGACGCCCTTGGCGCCCGCCGCCAGATTTCCCCTCAGATCGCCTTCGGCGGGCACCCGGGCCAGGGCGTGGGGCACCGGCTCACCGTCAATCATCAGGATCCGCTTGTCGCCCTTGGAGATGTCGGCGATGAAGCGCTGCGCCATGGCAAAGCGCGTTCCGTGGCGGGTGAGCGTCTCGAAGATCACGTTGACGTTGGGCTCTCCGCGCGCCAGGCGAAAGATGGAGGCGCCGCCCATTCCCTCCAGCGGCTTGATCACGATGTCCTTCTGCTCGCTCAGAAATGCCCTCAACCGGGCAGCGTCCCGGGAGACCAGCGTCGGCGGACAGCACTGGGGAAACCAGGAGGTAAACATCTTCTCGTTGGCGTCGCGCAAGCTTTGCGGTTTGTTCACCACCAGCAACCCCGCGTCCTCCGAGCGCTCCAGCATGTAAGTGGCGTAGACATACTCCATGTCGAAGGGCGGATCCTTTCTCATCATCACCACGTCGAGGCTGTGCAGCGGGACGGTTTCCTCTTCCCCCAGGGTGTACCAGTCCTTCGGGTCTTCGCGTACCGAAATCGCGCGGGTGCGGGCGTGAGTGACCCCGTCGCGCACGAAAAGATCGTTGAGTTCCATGTAACGCGACGACCAGCCGCGGGCCTGCGCGGCCAGCAGCATGGCAAACGTGCTGTCCTTTTTAATGGTTATGGACCCAATCGGGTCCATGACGAATCCAATTTTCATCAGCGTCGATACCCGCCCAGGGCCGCGGCGGCGAATGGTGAGAACAAGACCCCGGGTCGTTTGCACCATCCTAATTAGGCGGGACAAAATCTGCTAGCGAGCGGGCGTTAAAAGGGGCGCCGTCGTGCAGCGTCGGCTCGGTTCCCAGCCTCCGCGCTAATACAGCCCTCAGGGTGGCGCCAAGACGCTCGCCCGCGCGCGGCCGTGAGCGAATTGCACCCGCCGGTTCGGCGACTTAGCATTGCCCTGTCCCGCCCGCGCAGATCAAAGGCCGCTCCCCTGTTGTTTATTAAATGACCACCCTACGCATTGCCACTCGCAAGAGCCCGCTTGCCCTTCGCCAAGCGGAGATGGTGGCGGAGCGCCTGCGCAGTATGAACCGGGGCCTGACGGTGACGCTGGTCCCGATGAGCACTCAGGGAGACAAGCTTTTGCACGCGCCGTTGGCGACGGTGGGCGGGAAGGGACTCTTCTTGAAGGAGCTCGAGCACGCGCTGCTTCAGCAGCGCGCCGACATTGCCGTGCACTCGGTCAAGGACGTGACCGTGTCTCTGCCGGACGGACTGTGCATGCCGGTAATCACCGCCCGGGAAGATCCCCGGGATGCGCTGGTTTCGAATCAGCATCGCTCTCTGGATACACTTCCCGACGGCGTTCGAATCGGCACCTCCAGCCTGAGACGGCGCTGCCAGCTGAACGCCCTCAGGCCCGGCCTCGAAGTCATCAATTTGCGCGGCGGGGTGCATACCCGGTTGAAGAAGCTGGACGCCGGGGAGTTCGATGCCCTGGTGCTCGCCTGCGCCGGCCTCTCGCGTCTAGGCTTGAGTCAGCGCGTCGCGGAAAGGCTCGACCCCGATCGCTTCGTGCCGGCTATCGGGCAAGGCGCCATCGGAATCGAGCTGCGGCAGGGCGACGCCGAGACGGAGGCGCTGGTGGCGCCGCTCAACCACCGGGAGTCCTCGCTTTGCGTGCGCGCCGAGCGGGCCATGAACGAAGCGCTGGGCGGGGGATGCCAGGTGCCGATCGCGGGGCACGCGATGCTCAAGGACGGCATCCTGTGGCTGGTGGGCGTGGTGTCGAGCCTCGACGGCACGGAGCTGATCCGCGTTTCCGATTCCGCCGCGGATACTGATCCCGAATCCCTGGGTCGACGGGTGGCCGAGATGCTCAACTCGCGTGGCGCGAAGCGAATTCTCGATGCCGTTTACGCCGGTGCCTGAAGAGACCGGGCATCTATCCACAGCGGGGCTCGAAGGTGTCCGCGTCATCGTCACCCGTCCCAGGCACCAGTGCGACCGCCTGATTGCGATGCTCGCAGGGCGCGGCGCCGACGCGCGCTGCCTGCCGGTGGTGGAAATCGAGGCGCCTCCGGATGCCGGCGCGGCGAAGGAGACTTTTGCTCACCTCAGACGCTTCGATCGGGTCATCTTTACCAGCGCCAACGCCGTCGGCGGGGCTCTTGCGCTCAAGCCCGATTTGCCCTCAACCTCCGACCTGCCGGAGGTCGCGGCCGTAGGTCCTGCTACCCGCCGCGTCCTAGAGAAGGCCGGCATCCCGGTGGCCATTACCCCCGAGGCGGAATTCAGCAGCGAGGGGCTGCTGCGCCATCCGCGTCTCGTCGCGTCGGCGATACGCGGCAAGCGGATCCTCATAATCAAGGGCGCCGGCGGCCGCCGCTTGCTTGCCGACGGGCTCGAAGCCGCCGGCGCCAGCGTCGTTTCGGTGGACGTTTACCGCCGGTCACGGCCGGAGGTTAGAATTTCCGAACTCCTGGTTGAGCCGCTGACCGAATTTGACCTCATCGTGCTGACCAGCGGAACCGCCGTCGAGCACCTGCTTGAGATCGCAAGCGAGGCGGAGAAGCGGCAAATTCTCGCCATGCCGATGCTGGTGTCGAGCGAACGCATCGCGCGCATCGCGCGCGACCTCGGCGCGCAGCAAGCCCCGTTCGTCGCCGGCGGGCCGGAAGACGAATCGCTGGTGCGCGCAATTGAAAGCTGGTGGAGGTCTATGACCAATGGAACAAAGTAGCAATCGATCGATGGAGTTGGACCTCACATGAGCGTAGGCGTGCTCATCATCACTCACGAAGGAATCGCCACGTCGATTCTGGACACCGCGGTGAATATCTTTGGCAAGAGCCCGCTCCGCGTCGAGGTGCTTCCCGCGGCACGGGACTGCGATACCGATGCGCTGCGAAAACGCGTGAAGGAGAAGGTCGACAAACTGAACGAAGGAGACGGGGTGCTGGTGCTGTTGGACATTTACGGCAGCACGCCCAGCAACGTCGCCTGTAGCGTGGTCGACCAGAACCAGGTGCGCGTGATATCCGGTCTCAACCTTCCTATGTTGGTCAGGATCTTCAACTACCCCGCTCTTTCACTGCCCGAGCTTGCCAAGAAAGCCGTCAGCGGCGGCAAGGACGGCGTGTTTGTCTGTGACGACGTTAAAACGCCAAATGCCTGAGTGCCGTCAAGTCACAATCGTGAACAAGCTGGGTCTCCATGCGCGCGCGGCGGCAAAGTTCGTAACGCTGGCTTCCGGGTTTTCCAGTCAAATCACCATTAGGCGCGGTGAACGCGAGGTCAACGGGAAAAGCATCATGGGCGTGATGATGCTGGCGGCAGGTAAGGGTACGTCCATCGAGGTCTGCGCGGAGGGCGAGGACGCGGCCAGCGCCGTCAATGAGCTGGCCTCTCTGATCGGCGATCGCTTCGGGGAATCCGAATAGCAGCGGGAATCTGGAGCCAATTAGTCACCTGTCATGTTCAGCATAACCGGAGTAAGCGCGTCCAAGGGTATTGCCATCGGCAGGGTGCACGTCGTCGATCGCGGACAGTTCGAGATCAGTGAGCGAAACATCAAGCCCGAGCGGGTTAAAAATGAAATCTCGCGCTTCCATCGCGCGCTGAGATCCGCGCGCAATGAGCTCAAGGAAGTAAAAAATCGTATTCCGCGGGATACCGCCACCGACGTCAGCGCGTTTATCGATACCCACTTGCTGATGCTCGAGGATTCCGCGTTGACCAACGCCCCGGTTAAATTCATTCGCGAAAAGTGTTGCAACGCGGAGTGGGCGCTGAAGGTTCAGCGGGACGCGCTGGTCGCGGTTTTCGAGGCCATGGACGACCCTTATCTGCGAACGCGCAAGGACGACATCGACCACGTGGTCAATCGCATCCAGCGGATTCTGCTCAAGCATGATAAGCATTCGCGCGGTCGCCATATGCAGCCCCTGTCGGATCGAATCGTTTTTGCCGACGATTTGACGCCCGCCGATACCGTGTTAATGCAGCACCAGGGAATCGCGGCGTTTTTAACCGAGTTCGGGGGTCCCAACTCCCACACCGCGATTCTCGCCCGAAGTCTCCGCATCCCGGCGGTGGTGGGCCTGCACAGCGCGCGGGCGTATCTGCGAGACGAAGAGCTGGTGATCATCGACGGTCAGCGGGGCGTCATCATTGGCGACCCGGATCCGGCGACTATCCGGCATTTCGAGAGGCGGCGGCGGGAAATCGATCGACAGGTCATCGCCCGAAAGCGGCTGCGGAAATCACCCACGATTACCAGTGACGGTGAGGCCATCGGACTCCAGGCGAACGTCGAGCTGCCTTCGGATATGGCGGCCGCGGCGCAGGTCGGCGCGGCCGGAATCGGCCTCTACCGCACCGAATATCTCTACATGAACCGGGATGAGCCGCCGGGCCACAAGTAGCCGGCGAGTCCGTAGTCGACGGCGTTGGCGGTCTCGACCGCATCGGCCTCGTCGTCGAACGGGATCACCGTCAGCACCGGTCCGAAGATCTCCTC
>JBFIYQ010000098.1:0-8501 GCA_041605275.1 Gammaproteobacteria bacterium | reverse complement strand
CTGCGAGGGGCAGCCTCTGACCGCCGTCAAGCAAGACGGCGCCGCCGTCGGACGAGAGCTCGGCGGAGAGAAAATTCATCGAAGGCGAACCGATGAACCCGGCGACGAACGCCGTTGCCGGACGGTCGTAGACTTCCAGCGGCGTGCCAATCTGTTCGGCCCGACCCGCGTTCATTACCACCAGTCGATCGGCGAGCGTCATGGCTTCGACCTGGTCGTGGGTGACGTAAATCGAAGTGGTGCGCAAGGAACTCTGGAGCTTCTTAATTTCCAGGCGCATCTGCACCCGGAGCTTGGCGTCCAGGTTGGACAGCGGCTCGTCGAAAAGAAACGCCGCGGGGTCGCGGACGATGGCCCGTCCCATGGCAACCCGCTGTCGCTGGCCGCCGGAGAGCTCACGCGGGCGGCGCTTCAAAAAAGGCTCTAGATGCAGAATTTTTGCCGCCCCGTCTACCCGGCGGGCGATTTCATCCTTGGGGAACTTCCGGTTGCGAAGGCCGTAGGCCATGTTGTCGAACACGCTCATGTGGGGATAGAGCGCGTAGTTCTGAAATACCATGGCAATGTCCCGGTCCATGGGCTCCAGGTTGTTCACCACGCGATTACCGATAGTGATTTCGCCCTCGGTCACGGATTCCAGGCCTGCGACCATGCGCAACAGGGTGGACTTGCCGCACCCCGATGGCCCCACCACGACGATCAGCTCGCCGTCGGCAATTTCGATGTCCACGCCGTGGATCACCTCGGTATGACCGTAACGCTTCTTGACACCATGTAAACTGATTCCGGCCATGGATTCCGTCGACCCTCTCTTACTTCTCCACCTCAACCAGTCCCTTGACGAAAAGCCGCTGCATCACCACCACGACAATGACCGGCGGGAGCATGGCTAGAATCGCGGTGCCCATGATCAGATGCCACAGCGGCTCAGAGTCCGGGACCGCCACCATGCGCTGGATGCCCATGACTACGGTGTAATAAGACTCGTCGGTGGTCACCAGAAGCGGCCACAGGTACTGGTTCCAGCCGTAGATGAAAAGAATGACAAACAATGCCGCGATGTTGGTGCGGGAAAGCGGCAGCAGCACGTCGAAGAAAAAGCGCAGTGGTCCAGCGCCGTCTATACGCGCCGCCTCCACCAGCTCGTCGGGCACGGTGAGAAAGAACTGGCGGAACAGGAATGTAGCCGTGGCCGAGGCAATCAAAGGCAGTGACAGTCCAACGTAGCTGTTCAGCATGCCGAGCTTCGCCACCACCTCGAAGGTGGGCAGGATGCGCACTTCCACCGGCAGCATCAGGGTAAGAAAAATTGTCCAAAACACCGTATTCCGAAGCGGAAAACGGAAGTAGACGATGGCGTACGCGGACAGCAGCGAAATGACGATTTTTCCGATGGCGATGGAAAGGGCCATGACCAGGCTGTTGAACATCATCAGGCCCACAGGGGGACTGCCCGCCGCCTGCACGCCCTGGCCGAAAATAGCGGCGTAATTCTCGAGAAAACGATCGCCGGGGGTCAACGGTACTACGTCGGACATCAACGCCTCCGCCGGATAAGTTGAGGCAACAAATGCGAGCCAGACGGGAAACGCCACCAGCGCAATGCCGCCGATGAGCACGGCGTGGGTCAAAAAGGTCAGCACCGGGCGGCGTTCGACCATCAGTATTCCACCTTGCGCTCGATGTACCGAAACTGCACCACGGTCAGCGCAATCACGATGGCCATGAGAATCGCCGACTGGGCCGCGGACCCGCCCAAATCCAGCCCGATGAATCCGTCGTTGAACACCTTGTAGACAAGAATGTTGGTAGCCTGGGCGGGGCCGCCGGCGGTGGTGGCGTGGATAATGCCGAAGGTGTCGAAGAAGGCGTACACGACGTTGACGACGAGCAGGAAAAACGTGGTTGGCGTGAGCAGCGGGAAGACGATGGTCCAGAAGCGGCGCGCCGGCCCGGCGCCGTCGATGGCGGCAGCCTCGATGAGCGAGCGCGGAATGGCCTGCAGTCCGGCGAGAAAGAACAGGAAGTTGTAGCTCACCTGCTTCCACGCCGCGGCCACGATCACCAGGATCATGGCGTCGTTGCCGTCCAGATAGTGGTTCCAGCCGTAGCCGAGGGCCTTCAGCCCGTAGGCGGCGACGCCAATGCTGGGGTTGAACATGAAGAACCACAGCACCCCGGCCACCGCCGGCGCAATGGCGTAGGGCCAGATGAGCAGGGTCTTGTAGGCGAGCGCACCGCGAATTGCCCTGTCCGCCATGACTGCCAGCAGCAGGGCCAGGGAGAGCGACAGTGCGGCGGTGCCGATGCTGAACACCACCGTAACCTCAAAAGAGTTCCGGTATCCGGCATCGCCGAAGAGTTCGACGAAATTATCGAACCAGACAAACTCTCTTGAAAGCCCAAAGGCGTCTTCGATCAGCACCGACTGATACAGCGCCTGGCTTGCGGGCCAGATGAAAAAAACGAGGGTGATGATCAGCTGCGGCGCGACCAGCAGCCAGGGCAGCAGGGGTTGTCTGAAGGTGACGCGCTTTTCCTGCACGGTGGACGGCGTCTGGCGACTTTAAGAAACTTCGGCGCGCCGGGTGTTACGGGTCCCGGCGCGCCGTTCGTCTTTAACGGTTGGCCTTTTCGAACTTGCGCAACAGGTCGTTGCCGCGGCTCACCGCGTCATCCAGCCCCTGCTGTGCACTCTTCTTGCCGGCCCAGATTGCTTCCAGCTCGTCGTTGATGACGTCTCGAATCTGGACGAAGTTGCCGAATCGAAGCCCTTTGGAATTGGCGGTCGGCGCCTTGTAATTGATTTGTTTGATCGCCGTATCCGTGCCGGGGTTCTTGTCGTAAAAGCCCTGGCTCTGGGTCAGTTCGTAGGCCGCGTGCGTAATGGGCAAATAGCCGGTGAACTGGTGCCAGTCGGCCTGCACCGCCGGCGACGATAGATAGCTGAAGAACTGGGCCACACCCTTATAGTCCTTTTCACTGCGTCCTTTGAGCACCCAGAGGGTCGCGCCGCCGATAATGGAATTCTGCGGTGCGCCGGACACATCCGGCCAATAGGGCAGCATGGCTACGCCAAAAGGAAACGTGACATTCTTCTTCACCCCGGCGTAAGCAGCGGAGGAGTTCATGTACATGGCGCACTCGCCGTTGTAGAACTTCGGCGCGCTGTCGGAGCGCCGTCCACCGTAATCGAAGACCTTGCTCTTCTGCCATTCGGCCAGCTGCCCGATGTGGCGCACGTGGGCGGGACTGTTGATGACCAGCTCGGTGTCGAGTCCGCCGAAGCCGTTGGACTTGGTGCCGATGGGGATGTTGTGCCAGGCGCTGAAGTTCTCGATCTGCACCCAGGATTGCCAGCCGGTGGTAAAGCCGCATGCCACGCCGGAAGCCTGGAGCTTCTTCGCCGCGGCCTCGAGCGCGGGCCAGGTCGCCGGAGGGCTGGCGGGATCGAGTCCGGCCTTGGCGAACGCTTGCTTGTTGTAATACAGCACTGGTGTCGAGCTGTTGAATGGCATCGACAACATATTGCCCTGGGTATCGGTGTAATAGCCGGTGACTGCGGCGAGATATGCGCCGTGGTCGAAGGGTTCGCCGGCGTCCTTCATCAGCTGGTACACGGGATACACCGCGCCTTCCGCGGCCATCATGGTCGCGGTTCCCACCTCGAAGACCTGCACGATATGCGGCTGCTGCTTGGCGCGGAAGGCGGCGATGGCCGCGGTCATGGTCTCGGTGTAGTTACCCTTGTACACGGGCACCACTTTGTATTCGGACTGCTTGGCGTTGAATCCCGCCGCGATTTCGTTGAGCTTTTCGCCCAGCTCGCCACCCATGGCGTGCCACCACTGGACCTCCACCTGAGCCTGAGCTGCGCCGGTGACCAGGGCGGCCAGAAACGCCGCGGTGCGAATGATCTTTTTCTTCATGGTGAGTCTCCTTGGGTGCCTGGACAGTGGACGGGGCCAGGGAACCACCGGAGCGGATGCGGCGGCGCGCCTGAGAAACCCGTTACCCAGCGAATCTTACGCCAGGCCGGGCGGCTTGCCCACGACCGCCCGTCGGGTCGGATTTGGACGAGGACCGGAAGCTCTGCCTCGGAGCGTCGTTCAGCGTGGCTCGAGCGCCTGCGAGAACATCAGCAGTCCAAAGTGTGGTCGCGCTCCCAGGACGTGATCGAGGTGGCGTAGCTGCGCCACTCGGTCAGCTTGAGCTTGACGTAGCTGGAAACCAGCTCGTCGCCAAATCCCTCGCGCACCACCTCGCTCTTGTCGAACAAGCGAACAGCATCCAGCAAATTGAGCGGCAGGCGCCGAATGCGCTCAATGGTGTGACCCTCGGTATACATGTTGATATCGAGACGCTCGCCCGGCTCGTGCTTGTTGGCGATGCCGTCGAGTCCCGCGACCAGCACGCCCGCCTGCATCAGGTAGGGGTTAGCGGCGCCGTCCATGAGCCGAAGCTCGAACCGGCCGCGGTCGGGAACGCGAATCAGGTGGGTGCGATTATTCCCGGAGTAGCTGATTGCATTCGGCGACCATGTGGCGCCGGAAAGCGTCACCGTGGCGTCGATGCGCTTATAGCTGTTCACGGCGGGGTTGAAGATCGCGGCCAGCGCGTCGGCGCTGTGCATTATGCCGCCGAGAAAGTGGTACGCGAGGCTGGAAAGGCCGAGCTCATCCTTGTTGTCCTCGAAAAGGTTCTTTTCACCCTCGTTATCCCAGAGCGAAACGTGAGCGTGGCAGCCGTTTCCCGTCAGGTTCAGGAACGGCTTCGGCATGAACGTCGCACGCAGTCCGTGTTTTTCGGCTATTGCCTTCACCATGTACTTGAAAAACGCGTGCCGGTCCGCGGTCGTAAGACAATCGTCGTAATCCCAGTTCATCTCAAACTGGCCGTTGGCGTCCTCGTGATCGTTCTGATACGGGCCCCATCCGAGTTCCAGCATGCAGTCGCAGATTTCACTGATGACGTCGTAACGCCGCATCAGCGCCGTCTGGTCGTAGCACGGCTTTTCCTGGATATCCCTCGGGTCGGAGATCTCGGTACCTTCCGGATTCACCATGAAGTACTCGCACTCGACTCCGCTTTTCATGCGATAGCCTTCTTTGGACGCGCGCTCGATCTGGCGCTTGAGTGCAATGCGAGGTGAGGCTTCCACCGGTTTTCCCTCCATCCACAAATCGCCGGCAAGCCAGGCGACTTCCGGTTTCCACGGCAGCTGAAGCAGACTGTCGGGATCCGGTACCGCGAACATGTCCGGATGGGCGGGGGTCATGTCGAGCCAGGCGGCGAAGCCCGCGAATCCTGCGCCGTCCTTCTGCATTCCTTCTATTGCCCTAGCCGGTACGAGCTTGGCCCGCAAAACTCCGAACAGGTCGACGAAGCTGATCAAGAAATATTTGATTCCCTCGGACTTGGCAACTTTGGCCAGATCGGTAGCCATGACGTTTCTCCCTAAAGCTTTTCGTTACGGTTGTTTGTTGTCATTATCAGACAGGCAGCGACTCTGTCGAAATTAATTCTGCCCCAGTGCCCGCGCGGCGGGCTAAATATTCTAAAGCCTGCTAGTGGGTGCCGACGAGCGGAATGCCCGTGGCCGCCGAAGTCGCAAGCGTAATTGAGCGGAGATCTTCCGGCTCCAGATTATGTAAATTGGTTTTTCCGGTACAGCGGGCCATCATCGAGGCCTCGCCGGTGCTGGCGCGGACGATGTTGACCACAGCCTGGCTTCTGTCCTGATCGGTGTAGTCGGACTCGAAGCGGATCCCCTCTCCTGGTGTCATGCGTCCGCCCGCGGCCAGGCCCACCGGCACCCCGAGCAACACTCCGGTGGCGCCTAAGCCAATGAGCTTGGCTGCGTCGGTGCCCGAGCGCACGCCGCCAAAATAGACGAGCTCGATGGCTTCCTCGCGTTTCAGCCGCCTCAGGATGCGCACCGCGTCGCGCAGCACGCGGAGGTCCGGCGCTCCGACGAGCTCGGGCCAGAGGCTGCCCAATCCGCCGGTGCCGTCCAGCACCAGGAGATCGAGGTTCGCTTCCAGCGCCCAGGGAATGGCTTCCTCCAGCGCTTCGGTCGCGGAGACCGCCGCGCCGATCAGCTGATTTTGGCGCAGCCGCACCAGGTCCGCGGGATCGAAACGCCGGCCCATGAGGTGAATCAGCGCCGCCGCGTCGGGACTCGGCTCACCGTCGCCCGATGGCAGGAGCTGCAGCCAGGTGACGCCCGGCCCGATGGCTGTCGTGCCAAGGTAAGGTGCTTTGGCTTCCCTCAGACCGAGCGCGACACTTTCGCGCACCTGATTCGGCGCGGCGTCAAAACCCGTAACGATAAAGGGATGCTCGATCTCCAGCCTGCCCGCAAGGGAGGCGCTGACCTTGCACGCCTCGCGGTAAGGATCGATGACCAGGCGCGACAGGTTGGCCGGCAGAAAAACGATATCGTCCACCGAGGCGGGCCGGTTTTCCGGGAAGGGATTCTCCCGCGTACGCAGGCGCTTGTGCAGCATGGCCCGAAGCTTGGCGTGATCCGCGGGATTGGTCCGGGCCATGGAGACTATGTCTTCCCGGTGCTGCACCGAGTAATCGGCGGAGCCGGTTTCGGCGTCGCAGCGATAGCAGCGCGCGGCCTCGTTTCGCGCCGTCTCCCAGTCGTAGGTGGCTTCGATCTCCGGGAACTCGATAGGTTTCTCTCCAAGCCCGAAAAAAGGAGGGTGGTGGGGCGCGAGCTTCTCCCACATGAGGTCCTGGGCCACCGGCACCCGCCGCGTGCGATAAGGGGTGCGGTAGGCGATGGGATTCTCACGGCCTTCGAGAAAGGCTTTGACGTAATAGGCCGCGCGCTGGCCGTGGTGCATGGCCATGACGATGGTTGAGCCGCCGAAGGCGCCGTCGCCGGCGGCGAAGACTTGTGCGTCGTCGGTGCGCATGCCGTCCCAGTCGGTGCGCACCCGGTCGGGCAGCATCATGCCCCGCTGATCCAGATCCTCGCACTCGCCTTTCTGTCCCACCGCGGCGATCACCATGCCGCATTCGATCTCGTGCTCGCTTCCCGGCACGGTAACAGGACGCCGGCGTCCGTCCTCGTCGGGTTCGCCGGGCGCGGTGTTGACGCACTTGAGCGCCAGGGTGTTGCCGCGCGCCTCCACAGCCACCTGCCGGGTGGAGTAAATAAACTCAATGCCTTCTTCGATAGCGCCTTCCAGTTCGATGCGCCGCGCCGGAATGTCCTCCGGGCCGCGGCGATAAATTACTTTAACGTGATTACAGCCGGGCAGCCGCTTGGCCACGCGGCAGGCATCCATGGCCACGTCGCCGCCGCCGACGACCACCACGGTGTCGGGCAGCTCCGGGCGCTCGCCGGCGTTGACCCGGCGAAGGAAACCGACGCCGTCGACCACACGTTCATCGTCCTCGCCGGGGATCCCCATGGGTTTGCCCCACCACGATCCGATGGTGAGCAGCACCGCATCGTGCTTTGCTTTTAGCTCGTCCAGGCCGACGTCGCGGCCCAGTGCCGTGTTGAGATGAATTTTCAGACCGGGGCAGCGCTCCATCAGACGTTTAATGTCCTCGTCGATGATTCCGGGCGGCAGGCGGAAGGCGGGAATGCCCCAGATCATCATGCCGCCTAAGCGATCGGTCATCTCGTAGACGTGCACTTCATAGCCGGCGACACAAAGATCGTGCGCCGCCGTCAAACCGGCGGGCCCAGAGCCGACGACGGCCACGCTCTGCGCATTGGTCACCGCCGCCGGCGGTGGACGATAGGTCGGCCCCAGCTTGTCCATGACGAAACGTTTCAAGTTTCGAATTTGGATCGGTCCGTCGCTGACGGTGCGTCGGCACGCCGGCTCGCAGGGCGCATCGCACACGCGCCCGCAGATGGAGCTGAAAGGGTTGGTGGCGGTAATGGCCTCGAAGGCTTCCTCGAACTTGCCCTCCCAGATGTAGCCGATGTAAGAGGGCGCGTCGGTGCCCACCGGGCAGGCGACCTGGCACGGTGCGGGGACGAAGTGCACATCCGGCGTGTGGTCCTCGTAATCCGGGGGTGTCTCCGGCACCAGAATACGGTTGATGTCGTAAACCGCCATCAGCCCACCTTGACGTTGAGCTCCGGCGCCCGGCGCCGGTATTCGGGCTCGTAGGGCAGCCGGGTGATGGCCGCGGCTTCCGGCGTCAGGGCGACCAGGTCATTGCGGTTGAGCTCGCGCACGTCGTCGTAACCCAGCGCCTCGGTGAGGGCGGCGATCTGCCAGCGCACGCTTTCGAGAAAACGATGAATATTGTGCGCTTCCACCTCCGGGTGATAGCGCTTTTCGTGCTCGGGGTCCTGGGTCGCGATTCCGGTGACGCACTGGCCCACGTGACACTGCATGCAGGCGATGCATCCGCCGGCGATGATGGTGGAGGTGCCGAAGGCCACCGCGTCGGCGCCGAGACATAGCGCCTTTACCGCGTCGATGCCGTCGCGAAGGCCGCCCATGAGCACAATCTCGATG